>JBGAWU010000117.1:0-7024 GCA_044227425.1 Methyloglobulus sp. | reverse complement strand
ACCGAGCATGTGCATCTCTTCCGCCAAAATTTCGGTCGTGTAATGCTCTTGCCCATCCTGGCTTTGCCATTTACGGGTTTGCAACCGGCCTTCTACATAGATCTGGCTACCTTTTTTTAAATACTCACCGGCAATTTCAGCCAGCCGATTAAAAAAAATGACGCGATGCCATTCAGTGGCCTCCTTACGTTCGCCCGTCTGCTTATCTTTCCAGCGCCGGGTCGTCGCCAACCGGATATTGGCGACAGAACCCCCGCTTGGCATAAACCGTATTTCAGGATCCGCGCCCAGATTACCGATCAATGTTACTTTGTTTAACATGCCCCACCCTCTTTAATAGTTCGTGAATTCGATTAAATTACGTTATTTAACCCACTAGTTTATAAGCCCAGCATCGCTATACTTTGAAATGGTCTGCTGCAATATCTGTTTATTAAGCCGTTGGTTGTCAACTTTCAAATACGCCACACCATCTTCATTGTGCAGAATCACGTCTTCAACGCCTTCCACTGCAAGCAAGGCATCCGCAAACTCATCTACTTTCTGGCTGCTGATTGCTTGTAAGGAAACCAACAGGTTTGTCCAATACCTTGGCGCCGCCATCGTATACGATAGCAATAGCCAACTGAACGCCAGAAAGGCACAAGCCATAAAAACGGTTTGCGCGCCGAAGTGGCCGTAGCACCATCCGCCTAAACTACCGCCGATACCCGCCCCCAAAAACTGGTACGTGGAGTAAATTCCCATCGCTGTCCCGCGCAAGTCACCTGGCGCCGTTTTTGAGATCAATGACGGCAAAGTCGCTTCAAGCAAATTGAACCCCGTAAAAAACAACCATAAAAAGCCGATAATTCCTGGCAATACCGTATTGAATTGCACCAAACCCACGTCAGCCAGAATTAAGATCAGGATTGCACTTAAGAATATCGTTTTCATTTTGCGCTTTTTTTCCGCAATGATGACAAACGGAACGATTGCCGCAAATGACAGGACAAATACCGGCAGGTAAACTTTCCAGTGTTCTGCAGGCAACAAACCTGCATTCCGCATCAACAAAGGCACGACAACAAAACTGGCTGTCAATATGGCGTGCAGGATGAATATCCCGTAATTCAAGCGGAATAACTCAAGATTTTTTAAAACTTTAAAGAAGGATTCGGTCATTATTTCGGCTTCCCTGTGCCTTCTCACTTTGCGGGGCGGTGGCGGCACCAAAAAGAGGATAACCAGGATCGCCAGCAGCGATAACACGGCAATCATCCAGAATAAGCCATGAATACCGATAACGCCGGCTATCACGGGGCCGGCGGCGATCGCCACTCCAAAAGATACGCCGATACTCGCCCCTATTAACGCCATTGCCTTGGTGCGATGGACTTCTTGCGTCAAGTCCGCCATCAACGCCATGATCGGCCCTGCAATCGCCCCCGAACCCTGGACGGCGCGCCCGATAATTATCCCGTAAATAGTCGTGGAAACGGCCGCGATCACGCTGCCTAAACAAAATAACAGCAAGCCGAAAATGATGATTTTTTTCCGCCCAACCCGATCGGATACCAAACCGAAAGGGATTTGCAACAACGCCTGGGTCATGCCGTAAATCCCGATGGACAACCCAATCAATGACGGTGTGGAGCCTTCCATCTGCTCGGCGAATAACGACATCACCGGCATTATTAAAAAAAGGCCGAGCATACGTAATGCGTAAATACTGGCTAAAGACCATGTCGCCCGCCGCTCTGTTGCTGTCATCGGGCTAGTAATATCCTGTACTTCTGTCAAACAGGCACTCCTTAGAATTGCTTTAATAATGGTATTTAAAAGTTAAATTGTCTTATGCCATTATAACCGTTGCAAGCTTAAAGCACCGATTACCAGGCAAAAGACCTCATGTAGTAAAGCTGGATTCTACATCAATCACCGACGTATAAAAAAATTACAGCTGCCGGTTTAATATGGGAAATTATGCTGACAAAGCGACAGACGTCGGGCCAATATTTAACTCGCGATGAAACGTTTTTATCCACCCATAAAACTTTATAGAACATATCTATTTGTTTTTTAATTATTAAAAACAATTTCCATGTAAAGACAGAAGATCGATGATGAACAAAATAAAAGAAATTTAGTCATTTTTATAAAGATGGATTAGCACCTGCCCATTAATCCAAATTAAACTTACTATAAAATTAGACAATAGATTGACTACAAAAACATTTTTTCTGTTACGCCCAGTTAATCCGGTTATGAAGAATCGACCAACGATAACCGGTACATTAAATATTGATTTGATTACCCAGATGGCAACCTGCTTCGGAGTTTAACAAGATGATACATACCCCCTTTTACTATTTGCGACATGCTAAAGAAGATATTCCATCTGGTATCGTCGTATTTCTTGTCGCGTTACCGCTTTGCCTGGGTATAGCCCTCGCTTCAGGGACACCCTTGTTTTCCGGCTTAATTGCGGGACTCGTCGGCGGGTTAATTGTTTCCTGGGTTAGCGGCTCACAATTGAGCGTTTCCGGCCCTGCCGCCGGCCTTACTGTCATTGTGCTTAACGCCCTGCAAACAATAGGCAGCTTTCAGGGCTTGTTACTGGCAGGTGTTTTTGCAGGCATCCTTCAGTTATTGTTCGGTTTTCTTAAAGCCGGGGTAATTGCCTCATTTTTCCCTTCAGCCGTTATCAAAGGAATGCTGGCCGCTATCGGTTTAATCTTGATTATCAAGCAGGTTCCCCACGCAACCGGATATGATACTAGCTTCGAAGGTGATGAAGATTATATGGCGGAAAGTGCAAAGACAAGCCTTCTGGAACTTTCCGATTCGCTGCAGGCAATTACGCCTGGTGCGGTGGTTATCAGTGTTGTCGGCTTATTGATTTTGATGGTATGGGAATTGCGCTGGTTTAAAAACCAGCCGCTGTTGAAGTTGATTCCGGGCCCCTTGGTAACCGTGGCCTGGGGTATCGGATTTAATGGGTGGGCAAAAACCTATGCACCTGAGTGGCAAGTCAACCAAAATCATTTAGTCAACCTCCCCGTCACCGACAAGCCGATTGATTTTATCAATCTTCTGGTGTTTCCCGATTTTAGCTATATCACACATCCCCAAGTTTATATTTCGGCCATAACTATCGCCATTATCGCCAGCCTTGAAACATTATTGAGCCTTGAAGCCACCGATAAGCTCGATCCTTTAAAACGATTGACGCCGACGAACCGTGAATTGAAAGCCCAGGGCGTCGGCAACATCATTAGCGGCATGTTGGGCGGACTGCCGATTACTGCTGTCATTGTCCGTAGTTCTGCAAACATCAATGCGGGTGGCAAAACCAGCCTATCGTGTTTTGTCCATGGAATGTGCTTATTCATCAGCATTTTATTTTTTGCAGAGTACCTTAATACAATCCCTTTATCCTGTTTAGCTGCCATTCTTTTATTCACAGGCTATAAATTGGCTAAACCGGCATTATTCTTTGAACATTACCGGAAAGGCATGAGCCAATTTTTACCTTTTGCCATAACCGTCGTCGCTATCATTGCAACCGATTTATTGAAAGGCATGGCGATTGGCATGGTGCTCGGTTTGTTCTTCGTCATTCGGGCGAATTATCATGCGGCGATTACCATGACTATGACCAGACATAAAAACGGCCAACATTACTTAATTACGCTAAATAAAGATGTTTCTTTCCTTAATAAAGCCTTGCTAAGAAAGTTTGTCCTGCTCGTAAAAGCCGACAGTACCGTCTCCATTGATGCGTCAAAAGTGCAATTCATCGACCATGATATATTGGAAACTATCAACGACTTTATCGATTCGGCGCCGGAAAGCAACATCGCGGTCGAAACCATTGACCTGCACGGCAAACATAAGATCAAAAAACACGAGGAATTGGTTATCATAGATTCCGAGCATGACGATAAAACTTTACTCGCTTCCGGTGGTTTTTTTTCGAGTAGCGGCTAAATAATCGATGCGGAAGTGTGGGCTTGTTTATAAATGCGCCGACTTTTGTATTGTTCAATCCAGGTTTACAATGATTAAAGGCTATCCTATCTGGAACCTATTGCCAAGTTCAACTATCATGGTACTGAACGAACACCAACACTCATAGCGTCATTTAAAATTAAACCCGATGGGAATACTCAGCGCTCTACTTTGGACACCGGCATTGGGGGCGATGATAATCACCCTGATACCCGGGCAACAAATACGGCTTATCCGTTTGTTTGCCAATACGGTCACAACGCTGACGTTTTTAATCGCTTGTGCAATCATTGTGTTGTTCGACCAAAACAACGCGCAATTACAATTCACCGAATACGCCGAGCTTAATCCCAAACTGGGCAGCGCTTATTATTTAGGGGTGGACGGCATCTCTGTCCCCCTCATCGTGTTGGCAACATTGCTATGTTCTGTTGCAATGCTCGTTTCGTTTAACCTGCCGAGTTGGATAAAAGGCTATCACATCTGTTTGCTGATCCTCGAATTTGGCATGTTAGGCGTGTTTTTATCCCAAGACTGGTCTATTTTTTATATTTTTTGGGAACTTACATTAATTCCTTTGTTTTTCCTGATTGACCGTTGGGGCGGCAAACGCCGTCATGCCGCCAGTCTGAACTTCGTGTTGTATACCATGTGCGGCTCGGTTTTTATGCTCCTAAGCGTAATCGCCATTTACCAGCATGTGCCTGGGCACGATTCGTTGATGAGCGATATAGGGCTAGCCGCCCAACACATGCCTAAGCATCAACAGATTTTAGCCTTGCTGGGTTTTTTAATAGGCTTCGGAGTTAAGTTGCCGATTTTCCCGCTACACGGCTGGCTACCCTTAGCCCATGTTGAAGCGCCCAGTCCTGTCAGTATTTTGTTATCCGGCATCCTTTTAAAGATGGGCGCTTACGGTTTAATCAGGACAATATCCATACTCCCGGAAGCCGCTCACGCACTCCAACCCTTACTAATTTTTTTAGCTTTGTTCGGAATGATTTACGGGGGCTTATTGGCCTGGCGCCAGACCGATTTAAAAGCAATGGTGGCTTATTCGTCCGTCAGCCACATGGCTATTGTATTGCTGGGTATAGCCGCCTTGAACGAAATCGGCCTCAAGGGAGCGGTACTACAAATGACGGCGCACGGCCTAATTGCCGGCGCGATGTTTTTGTTGGTCGGTTTGCTTTACGAACGTACGCATACGCGAAACATCCAGGATTACAGCTCGATGATCCAGGTCATGCCGCGGTTTGCAATCTTCATGACGCTGACTTTATTCGCTGCGATGGGGTTGCCGGGGTCGGTCGGATTTATTGCCGAGCTTCATGCCATAATCGGCGGCTTTCAGGTGTGGGGCGGGCTGATGGTCCTTTTTAGCCTGACGATTTTGATTAGCGCGGCTTATGCTATCCGTACCATCACCTTGCTTTTTACGGGACCGGTCCGTCCTCAGTTGCAGCATGTTGCCGATTTAAACCCCTATGAATTGATTGCAGCGGGTATTTTAGTTTCGGGAATCGTCCTGTTAGGCTTGTTTCCTTCACCGTTGATCAGTCTTTCAGCAGCGGCTGTTGAACTGCTCCATCGGCAAGAATTAATGGTTCCCAATTAATTATGTCGATTCATCACGAAGATCACGACAATACCTACCAAACCGCCCGTGAGCGGGTCTGCAAAGCGCTCGAGCATTTAGGCCATATCCTGCCGGCACAAGCACCGATACAGGATTTCGTCCATCACAATACCTTGCATGGATTTCAACATCTTCCGTTCGAACAAGCCCTTGAAGCCATGGAAAAACTGACAGGGATCAGCGCTTATCTCCCGGAAGAAAAAAATCGCGAATTCTACCGCCAAGGCCGCATTACCGATAACGATTTAACGGCTGTCTTTGCTGAAAACCCGGCATTAAAGCACGAAGAAATCGTTTGTAACCTGGATGGAAAAGCGATTTCCCGCCAAGACATTTACCTGATAGCGCTCATTTACGGAATTGAAGGCATTAGCCTTAGCCAATTAAATTGGCAGATCGAAGAACTTTCCGCCCTGGACATCCTGCAACCCAACCTCCCTGAACCTATCCGAAGGGAATTCCTGCAATCGAACCAGGGCGGAAAAAACAATCAAAACCCGGTCAGACAGCTTTGGGAAAGCATCTGTAAACAGCTTAAACTTAGGTCGGAAGCTTTGCATCCTGAAACAATGCTGGATCTGACGCTTGAGCAGACCGAACAGTGGCTGGACGCAACCCTTGATACAGTTTCGATCCACCAGCAAACACAGGAGCAGGCACGGTCGGCTTTACAGGACCATTTCAACAACGTGGGCGATACCATCAGCTTGCGCGGTTTTATCTTAGCCTTATGCGGCGTAGATGTGCTGGATACTATCCATCCGCACTTGATCAGACTTTGTGCCTCGGCTTTGGATGAAGGCGTTGCGGCCTGGCAACTGCCCGAGTGCCGCCAATTAGGCCTGTATGGGGCTTGGCGGACAATTGCGTGTCACGATGCGTATCCTTTTCTGCACGAGTTACCCGATTGGCCGCAAATCATGGCCAACCTTCCGGAAGATGCTGTTGATAACATCATCATGCAGTTGGAATATATAGAACTCCCTCAGCCGCAATGGGAAGGCTATTTACGCCGCCTGGCGCTGGAATTGCCGGGCTGGGCGGGCATGATCAATTGGCGGCAACAGCATCCAGACTACTATACGGCGAGTAAAATCGTTCCCGCACTGGCGGATTATCTGGCAATCCGGCTTACGCTGGATCGGCTTTGGTTAAACCAGGTCTGTCGGGATATATGGAAATGCGAGGCGCAATTAGGCGCTTTGCAAAGCTATTTCAATAAAAACTTATCCGAATTTGTCGTTCGCCATCAGTTATATCAAGGGAAATTGCCCGAATATCTGAGCCAGCAAGCCGGGTTATTGGTCATAAAGGCCAATTCGGAAAGGCAATGCCGAAGCGATTGGCAGCATTTGGCGGATTTGATTTATACCTGGCAAATAAGCCCAATGG
>JBGAWU010000116.1:0-7039 GCA_044227425.1 Methyloglobulus sp. | reverse complement strand
TAAAACCGACTTGCCCCAGCCCGAAGGATTCGGCAATGAGCTGGACGAATACCTAAAGCTGGGATACCGGGTACATAAAATAAGTACGAAAACGGGTAACGGACTGGAAGACTTCCGCATGGACCTTAAAGGCCGAGTCAGTGTGTTAACGGGCCAATCAGGGGTTGGTAAAACATCAATTACCAACTTCCTGGTTAACGACCGTAATTTGAAGACCAACACGCTTTCCGAATCGACAAAACACGGCCGTCACACGACGACCGCCGCAACGCTCTATCATATCGATTCCGGCGGCGATTTGATCGACAGCCCTGGTGTCGCCATTTTCGGCCTTGCCGATCTGGATAACCGGCAATTGGCGCAAGGTTATCGAGAAATTAAAGAATTAGTGGGCAATTGCAAGTTTAATGACTGCCGCCATCATGACGACAAAGGCTGCGCAGTTCGGCTTGCAAGCGAAAACGGTGAAATATCGAATTCAAGATACCAGCGTTTTTTGCGGTTGACCCGCAAAATGAGCCTTTAACTTTGATGGGAAATTGAAGCAGGTTCCAAAGCGGCAACACAAAGATCAGAACCGTATCGAATCTTTATGTGCCGAGGATATGGACATTAAAAGCCGGAATTATCCGGTTTTTCACCGCGACAGCCAGGCAAAAACCAAGCCCGTCGGTGTATTGGTAAATTAGCCGAATAAGGATTTAATTTTTGCGAAAAGTCCTTTAGCTTCAGTCACTGCCTCTTGGACATCTTCCTGGAATTCGCCGATTAATTTGTTATACGTTGCTTCTGCATCAACTTTAAGTCCTTCCCAAGCTTCTTCGGTTGCATCGGCCAATTCGTTGAATTTCACTTCCCCTTCAGAAAACTTGACGCGAAGATTAGCGACTTGCTCTTCCAATTCGGCTTTAATATCGTCTGTTGCCTCGCTGGCCTTTGCTAATTGTTATTATACTTTTTCTCTTTTCCACAAAGTCCAGGCTCCGTATCCCAGACCTATCCACGCAGCATACTTAACCAAAGGCGTTGCAATTAAGGCTATAATGCTGATGACGATGATTGTGATTCCATCCCAGGATGTTCGCTCGTTTATCCGAGCCTGAATCCAGTCAATGATGTAATTCAGTACCGGCTTTATTGCGATTTCAGCCATAATTATCTCCTTAATCCGCCAATTACGACAAAACAACATTTTATTCGTGACAAGGCTTAGTGCGAGGTTTAAGCCCGATACACCGGCAACAAAATACTATAAAACTTGGCAACTTACAACAACATCCGGCAGAACCCGCACAACCCGGACAAAGCCGCCGTTTAGCATTTTTCCGATTGCCCCTGATAGGATAGATTACCTGTTTTCCGTTACTTAAAACGGCTATCACTATCGACAGGGTTAGTTGCCTACACTGCTAAAACAAGTGCCCCGATAACCGCTAACGCCGATACCCAATATTTATGGACATCATTTTCAGGGAATACAGCCGTGTCATCTGGCAAAAGAAAGGTTATTTTTTATTAGCATTGGCTGCCTTAGCCTGTGCGACCGGTTTGGATTTACTGGCGCCAACCTACTACAAAAATATCGCTAACGACCTTGCCCTCCCCTATTCAGACGTAACGTTAGGGTCCTTGCTGGAGAACCTCAAACAACTGGCCTTAGTATATGCGTCCATCTGGGTATCGTGGCGCTTTCTCGAATTATCGATAGTACCTATAGACGGCGGTGGCGTTAACCTTCTGGAAAAACGGTGTTTCGACGTCCTTAAAAAGCAAAAATACACCTTTTTCGAAAACAGCTTTTCCGGCAGCCTGATTAAACAAGCCAACCGTTTTTCCCGCTCCTTCGAAATCATCATGGACTGGTTTCTGTTCCAGTTTTATATGAACCTTCTGACAATCGGCATTTCATTCGGCATCTTTTACCATCATCAACGCCAGTTCGCACTTTATTTCCTAGTCTGGGTCGCAATAATTCTCACCTGGAATGTCTTTTTTTCACTGTGGAAAATGCGTTTCGACAAAGCCGTTGCGGAAGGCGACAGCAAAGTAGGCGCCGTTTATTCGGATGCTATCAGCAATATTTTCATCGTAAAAACCTTTGCGCTGGAAAATAACGAACAAAATAGAGTCAATAATGCCTCGGACCATGTATACCGCAGAAAAAAAATCGCGTGGCTGATGACCTTCATTTCCTTCGCTGTACAAGGCTTCCTGACGTTCGGCATAGAAATCGTCCTGATCTATCTGATGATTCTCAAGTGGCAAACCGGAACCTTTCAAGTCGGCGAATTCGTGTTGTTCCAATCGATATTAATCATGCTGATCCAACGACTTTGGGAATTCGGGCGAAATTTCAGGAACTTTTTCACCGCCCTGGCCGACGCCTCGGAAATGGCGGAAATCATTCGCCGCAGCGAACTGGAACACGATGCGCCGAACGCCAAGGCAATCACCATAAATCAAGGGACAATCCGGCTAGAAAACCTCGGCTTCACGTATAACGCAACCAACCCTAAGCAAACACAGCTTTTTAAAAACTTTAACCTGGAAATCAAAGCAGGCGAAAAAATCGCCCTGGTCGGACAATCCGGCTCGGGCAAATCGACTTTGACCAAACTGCTGTTCCGCTTTCTCGAACCGCAACAAGGCAAGTTAACCTACGATGGCATCGACGCCAAAGATTTCACATTGGAGTCCTTGCGGAAGCAAATATCGATGGTGCCACAACAACCCGATTTATTCCATCGTTCGGTGCGTGACAATATCGTCTTGGGCGAAAACGTAACCGATTCGGAGCTGATTGATATTGCAAAAAAATCATGTAGCCTGGACTTCATCAATGACTTACCTGAAAAATTCGATACGATGGTGGGCGAACGCGGGGTAAAACTTTCCGGCGGCGAAAAACAGCGTATCGCCATCGCCAGGGCATTCCTCGAAGATGCGCCCATCGTCGTCCTGGACGAAGCCACCAGCGCGTTGGACTCCTTAACCGAACAGCAAATCCAGATCGCCATTTTCAACCTCATCAAAGATAAAACCGCCATCGTCATTGCCCACCGACTTTCTACAATCTTAAGCATGGACCGAATTTTGGTACTGGAACATGGCAGCATTATCGAGGAAGGCACCCATCAGCAATTACTCGACAAAAAAGGCAAATATTTTGCGATGTGGCAACATCAAAGCGGCGGCTTTTTGGTGGATTGAGATTTGAATCGACGGTTGTTGCAGATAATTCTGAAAGTTGTACCTAGTAGAACCGGACGGAACACCCGTCCGGTCAATAGCTTCGGCGCTGTTTTTATTTTTTGAGCTGCTTGCAAGACAAGCTGTAATTTATATCATGACGGATATTTACTGCCAAACCGCCGCCCGAAGGAAATTTTGACGTAGTAAACGTCTGGCTTCCTGACGTCGATTCAACGACGCCCTCCTTCCGGAGAGTCAATTTCGTACTGAATTCTATGGAGTCAAAAACGCCTACATCGTTAAAATAATTAATCCCTACAACGGCGTTCCCTGCATCCAACACGGTAGATGCAGTAAATGACTTTTGGCGTGTAGCCGTAGAAAAATCATCGACAAAGCTTGCGCTCGGATTGACTGCAAATATTTTTTGATAGGTTTCTACGACCGCACCGTTTAGTAAATAATCCACCGACACAGAACACGAAACATCAACCTGTTGCGCAGCATTTGCGTTAAGCGAAAAGGCAACACCTGCAGCGATAAGCGAACCAACCGCCATTTTTTTAAAATTTATCATTATTATTCCTTAATTAAAGAGGCTTCTCGTTAGTCAAAAACATGGGCGCAAACATCGATTTGTTTAGCCCACGCCAGTGAATGCCAAGAAATCGAAAAAAGTTCATTGCTCGGACAGAACCGTATAAATCAGCTAACCCACTGAATAAATAATATATTTTACAAACGCAATACTTTGAACTGGTCGAAAAAGTGAAGCCAGGTTTTTGCGAACAAAACTTCATGATTTTTTTCCAGTACAGTTGACCATTGCTGAACATTTATAATTTATTTTGTGGTAATCTATAAACGCAGTCATAAAAACTTGAAATATTTAGAGGGAATAACCATGAAAAACATAGCTTTGTTTAGTGCGTCGTTGTTACTTGTAAGCGTTGCGGCTTTTGCCGATCCACATCTGGATGAGGCGATAAAACATGCCGATGCTGCCGTTAAATCTGGTAAGACAGGACATTCTCACGATTTGGTTGAACACGCTAAAAGTGCGATGGAGCATGCCATGGCGGCTGAGTTAACAGAAAAGGGAACGGCTAAAACCCGTACTGATAATGCCATCATTGATTTGGACGAAGCCATTAAACACGGAAAGATGATGCATGCTGAAATTGCAACCACTTATTCCGAAGCAGCGTTGGACGATTTAAAAAAAGCCAACCAATAATTCGTTTCATCCATCAAAAAAAACGGGCGTAATTAATGGCCCGTTTTTTTGTCCGCTTATTTCCTAAGCCATCCCGTATCTTTAACGGGCAGACTCCATGACCATACGGTCGCTATAGTGATGTTACCGACGAAGGAGGCGCACTTGTGCCCTATGGGTATCGCTCGCGTGTGATTTTTCTTCAACCGATTCACCGCATGTTGTTGGGCGCATCTTATTTAAAAAACATGGACACAAAACTAGATTCCTAGCCCACAACAATAAATGTCAAGAAACTGAAAAAGATTCATTGCTCGAACGTCACTGTCTTAAACCGCTAACTCACTGAACAACTGACATATTTTCAAAAAGCCTGAATAATCTTCTCCAGGAAGCTAAAATTTATCTTACAAACACAATATATTGTGCTAATATTTTTAAAAACCACAATATATCGTAACAAAATGATTTAATCCTATTACCTTATTGTTTGATTCGGCACAGGTTTTTGCACATGCGCCCTATTCTCAGGTGCTGTCAACCAACTACCCGAACCAACAGGCTTTATGCATCGTCTATCCAGCTAAACTGATGCTGCCTATTTAGCTAAGCAAAAGCCGATGCGCTCCAACCGCATCGCACTGATACGAACACCGATACGCCAAACCCTTGACAACACTTTAAATAAACGGGGAAATTTTTCTATGCCAGCACAACTTCATATCGTCGCCAACACCGTTACCGAAATTCCGTTCCAGGATGCGTCCGTCGACATCTGGGATACCAAATATCGCCTGAAAACCAAGCAGGGCGAGGCACTAGATAAATCCATGGACGAAACTTACCAGCGGGTGGCGAAAGCGTTGGCGGAAGTGGAGCCTAAAGAACAACGGGAGCAATGTTACAAGGATTTTCTGTGGGCGCTACGTCAGGGCGTCATTCCGGCCGGGCGGATTATTTCCAATGCTGGCGCGCAGGAACACAAGCCAGCGACATCCACGATAAACTGCACGGTATCCGGCACGATTGCCGATTCCATGGACGATATTCTTGGCAAAGTACATGAAGCCGGTTTAACCTTAAAAGCCGGTTGCGGCATTGGCTATGAATTCTCCACCTTGCGCCCGAAAGATGCTTATGTTAGCGGTGCCGGCGCGTACACTTCCGGGCCGTTGTCGTTTATGGATATTTACGACAAGATGTGCTTCACCGTCTCGTCCGCGGGCGGGCGGCGCGGTGCGCAAATGGCGACTTTCGATGTCGGGCATCCCGATGTAGTCGAATTCATCCGCGCCAAGCGCGAAGACGGGCGACTGCGCCAGTTTAACCTGTCGTTGTTGATTACTACCGAATTTATGGATGCTGTTAAAAACGACGCATCCTGGCCGCTGTCTTTCCCTGTTACCGAAAAAGAAGCCAAAGCCGATAAGCTCGACTTGGTTAACAATGACAACATCATCTGGCGCGAATATCCGGTTAAAGCGGGTTACATCGTTAACAACGACGGCCTAGTTGCCTGCAAGATCACCAAGACCATCCCCGCGCGCCGTTTGTGGGACATTATTATGAGTTCCACGTACGATTATGCCGAACCCGGCTTCATCCTGATCGACAAAGTTAACGAGATGAACAACAACTGGTTCTGCGAAAACATTCGCGCCACCAACCCTTGTGGCGAGCAGCCGTTGCCACCTTACGGATCCTGTTTGCTGGGTTCGATCAACCTGACCCGCTTCGTGCAAAAACCCTTCACCAAAGACGCCTCCTTCGATTGGGACACGTATCGTAAAACCATCCGCATCTTTACGCACATGCTGGATAATGTAGTGGAAATCAACGGCCTTCCACTATCCAAACAGCGCGATGAGATCACCGGCAAACGCCGTCACGGTATGGGTTATCTAGGCTTAGGCTCTACCGTGACCATGTTGGGCATGAAGTACGGCAACGCTGAATCTGTCGAATTCACCGAAGAAGTTACCAAGGTGCTGGCGATGGAAGGCTGGAAAGAAGCATTAACCTTGGCGAAAGCCAAAGGTCCCGCGCCGGTCATGACACAGGAATACACCGTCACCGGCGAAATGCTGCACAAACGCCCGGAAATGCGCGCCGACGGTTATAAAGTCGGCGACAAGATACCGGGCAAAATCCTGCACGCCAAATATAGCCGTTACATGCAGCAACTGGCGCAGATCGAACCAGCGTTGGTCGCAGAACTCGCCGAAGTCGGCGCACGTTTTACCCACCATAGCTCCATCGCGCCGACCGGCACCATTTCCTTGTCCTTGGCCAACAACGCCAGCAACGGCATCGAGCCGAGTTTTGCGCACCATTATTCACGCAACGTCATCCGCGCCGGCAAAAAATCCAAAGAGAAAATCGATGTTTATTCGTTTGAGCTTTTGGCCTACCGAGAGATGGTCAATCCCAACGCCATGCCGTATTCCGACAATCCCGCGCACCAATTACCGGATTATTTTATCGCCGCCGACGACATTACCCCTAAGCAGCATGTCGATATCCAGGCCGCCGCGCAAAAGTGGATCGACTCGTCCATCTCTAAAACCGCCAACGTGCCGACCGACTACCCTTACGAAGACTTCAAATCCATTTACGAATACGCCTACGACA
>JBGAWU010000115.1:257-7042 GCA_044227425.1 Methyloglobulus sp. | reverse complement strand
AAGGCGGTTACGCTGGTTAACTCAAGATGAAGTGGCACGGCTGTTTCGGGAATTGCCGCAACACCTTGAAGCAATGGCGCGGTTTGCATTGGCAACGGGTTTGCGTGAATCAAACGTTACGCACTTACAGTGGTCACAACTCGACATGCAACGACGTTGTGCGTGGATTCATGCCAATCAAGCCAAAGCGGAGAAAGCCATTGGCGTCCCGTTAAATGATGAGGCACTAGCCGTTATACGGCAACAACTCGGCAAGCACGGGACACACGTATTCACCTATCAAGGAGAGCCGGTGACCCGCGCAAATAATCACGCTTGGCGTAAGGCATTAGTCAGGTCGGGTATCAGCGATTTCCGCTGGCATGATTTAAGACACACCTGGGCAAGTTGGCACGTTCAAAATGGAACGCCCTTACATGTGCTGAAAGAATTGGGGGGATGGGCTGATTTGACGATGGTTTTGCGGTATGCCCACTTATCCAGTAAGCACCTGGAAGATTACGCTGGAAATGCTAAAGCTGAGACAAATTTACTACAGTGAAGAAAAAAGGCCTAAGTATTTAAGCTTAACCATTTGATTTTATGGAGACAATGATGGGAGTCGAACCCGCGACCGGCTGATTACAAATTTGAAGGTCTTATGTTTTACCCTGCTTAACCTACCTTAACATTCCTTTATAAAACAATATACTTAGACTATTCTATCCTTAACGGTGTTAGACGGAATTTAACGGTTTTTTACCGAAAGCGTAGCACCAGCGTAGCACCAGACTTGTAAGGGTATGAAATGGAAATACAATTCAGCTTCACAAAACCGACGCTTGAAGCATTGGCACAAACTGGCGATCGAGCCATTTTCCACGATTCGCACAAGAACGCGGCAGGGCTTCAACTTCGGGTAACGAGAACCAGCAAAACTTTTTTTATCCAAAAGCGCGTTGACGGTAAGCCCGAACGAATCACGATAGGGAAATTTCCAGACATGTCAGTCGAAAACGCAAGGAAGGAGGCGGCAAGGCTAAGCGCATTAATCGCGCAAGGGGTAAACCCCAACGATGACGTAAGGGCGTTAAAGTCCGAAACCACCCTACAGGAACTATTCGACGACTTTATCAAGCACCGCCGCAATAAGCGCGGCGCATACCTATCAGAAAAAACAAAACGCAGTTACCAATACGATTTCAACCTGTATTTGGCTAAATGGGCTAACCGTAAATTATCCCAGCTCAAAGATACCGACTTTGGCAAGCTACATACTGAAATTGGCAAAACACACCCTACGACCGCTAACCGTATAGTAGCGATGGCTTCAAGCCTATTCAGTTACGCCAATGAACGGAAACTGTTTAAGGGCAACAACCCGGCGGCGGGTATCAAGAAATTTCCAGAGAACAAGCGCGACCGATTCCTGCAATCCGATGAGCTACCCGCTTTCTTTAAGGCATTGGCGGATGAGCCTAACGAAGATATGCGGGATTACTTCCTGCTTTCTTTATTGACTGGTGCAAGGCGATCAAACGTCTTGGCGATGCACTGGCAGGACATCCACCTTGACCGTGCGGAATGGCGATTGAAGACCACCAAGAACGGCGAACCTCAAACCGTCACCCTTACCGCCGAAGCCGTTGAAATATTAATAGCACGGCAAGGCGTAAGTGCTACCTGGGTATTCCCCGGCGTAGGTAAGTCTGGGCACCTGGAAGAACCTAAAAAGGCATGGCGGCGGCTATTGGCACGGGCGGGGCTGGAAAACCTGAGAATTCATGATTTGAGAAGGACGCTAGGCAGTTGGCAAGCCAAAACCGGGGCGTCATTGGCAATCGTTGGCAAATCTTTAAACCACAAGTCGCACAGCACCACCGCGATCTACGCACGATTAGACTTAGACCCGGTACGTGAAAGCGTGGACAAGGCGACTAACGCCATGCTGGTAGCGGCTGGCGTGAAGCAAGGCGGCGAAGTATTGCCTATCGGTAAGCGGAAACGAGCATAACCCGAATAAACATTTTTTAACCAACCAAATGAGTATTAACGATGGAAACCAAACACGCACCAACATTAAAACCCGATTTTTCGCACCGGTTGGGTTACATAGACGGCGCAACACTGGAAAACCAGCTAGTGAACAGTGTCAGCTTAATTACCGGAAAGCTGTTGGCAAAGCTAGAGATGTTGACCGACGCTATCCGTAGCGACAGTTTTGGCGACGGTAATAATTATTTAGAGAGCTTTACCTACTCGCTGATTGACGATGCCGAAGATATAAAAAGCACGTTGTCCGCTTATTCCGACGCTCACAGCCAACAAAAAACCGACACCAAGGAGGCCGCATGAGCGCGATAAAACCCGACTTTTCGCACCGAGTCTACTGTAATCTGCTTGATACTGTCATTTCAATGACCAAGCGAGCAGATGGCGTACTCACGCTACTTGGCGAGGTTGTTTCTGGTGATCGAGTAGACCAGATTACTAATGATGAATGGGCTGGAATTATTGGTTCTTTACGTTCAGAGATTCTCGACATTGAGGCGGTTGTTAGGGCTTGGCACGTAAACCAAACAGCCGCCGCCAAAGACAAAGCGACAACAACCCCGTAAATGAAACTTGAACCTGACGAGGAGATAGAGATATGGCTCAAATGCACAATCCACCCCACCCTGGTGAACTCTTGCGTGAAGACATCCTGCCTAGCTTGGCGCTTACCGTTACCGCCGCCGCCCAGCAATTGGGCGTAACCCGTGCGGCCTTGTCACGTGTTCTGAACGGCAAAGCCGCCCTATCGCCAGAAATGTCGCTCAGGATTGAAGATTGGCTAGGCGTAGAAAACGGTGGACGGGCGGAAACATGGTTACAGATGCAAGCCAACTACGACCTTTGGCAAGCAAGGCAACAACCGAGGAAAACGATAGTGCGGGCAGAAATCCGCGTCTAACCGAATTGACCGGATAAATGGGGAAGCATTCCCCCCAATAACTTAAACAGGAACATACCATGACCCTGCACCCAAAATACATAACCGACGAACACGGCATAGAGGAAGTGGTTCTGCCCTTGTCCGAATATGAGGCATTGCTCGATGATCTGGAAGATTTGACGGCAATAGCCGAACGCAAGGATGAGCCAACAATACCCTGGGATACCCTAAAGCAAAAGTTGAAGGCCGATGGCTTGTTACAAGCTTGCTGAAAACCCATACCCGGCGGGTTGTAAAAAGCTGGTTGGCACAAGCCACGCCTACCGTATTCGGATAGGTGATTACCGCGTGGTTTACACGGTTTATGACGCATTGCTGGTTGTCCACATCATTAAGGTTGGACACCGCAAGGACGTTTACCGATAATGGCTTGACCGGATAGCCCGACGGGGCGACAAGGCGGAATCATCCACCGCTTTCCGGTTGACCTTTCAAGGATGACAGCCGCTCTTATGCGGGTGATTTTTTAGGCGAACCCCGCCGAAACAACAAACCAACCATCGCGGTTAAACAACAAAAAGCCAGAGTTGGAAAAAAAACCCCTTCTCAGGAAAAACGCCCGAAACCCGCAAAAAATAAGGTATTTAATAGTTTCCTTTTATAGAAAAGGATACAAAATGACCGCAAAAACCAATTTACTTACGACAACCGAAGCCGCTGATTATTTGGGCATTACGCCCGGAACACTTGAGGTATGGCGATGCACGAAGAAACAGAATATTGAGTATATTCGGGTAGGTCGAAAAATAAAATATCGGAAAGAGTCGCTTGACCGATACCTTGAATCCAGAACCATAAAACAATAAAAAAACCCCTGCCCTAATATATAAGGCCGTGGGTTATTGGGTTTTTTATTTATCGTGCGATTTTGATTATAACCCATGATTTGCGGCAAGGATACCCGATATGATTGATATTGTTAATAAATTCATAGATCACATGCGAACTCATGGGATCAACCCATCATCCCCGATTATTCCGGATGGGACACTTCACCGCGCCTATGTAGAGGGAGATCACACCGGAACACTTAACCTTGCTTATGTGCTTCATTCGGATGGCATACCCGCCGGATGGTTCCAACACTTTCGAACCGGGATTACCGGAACATGGACGCTGAATGGCAAACGAGACCCGATGTCCGATGCCATGAAAAAGCAGATCAAGTACGCTAGACAGGTTCGGCAGCAAGAGCAAGCCAAAGCGCACGCCAAAACCGCAAACAAGACTCGTTGGATATGGGAGCAAGCTACGCCAATAACTGAACCATCCTATCCGTACCACAACGATAAACGCATTCGATCACATGGCGAACGGCTTTATAAGGAGGTCTTGGCAATCCCTATCCAAGACGAAACCGGCATGTTGGTTAACCTGCAATTCATCAATCCAGACGGGCAAAAGCGGTTTTTATCCGGTGGACGGAAAAAAGGCTGTTTTTCTACCATAGGCGGCATTACCGAAACCATCTTGATGTGTGAGGGCTGGGCTACAGGGGCAAGCCTTCATGAATCGACCGGTCATTATGTCATTGTGGCGATGGACGCCGGAAACCTTAAACCAGTTGCCGAAGTTATCAGGAAGCAGCACCCCACAGCCACAATCATTATTGCAGGGGACAACGACGAAACCGGCGTTGGACAACAAAAAGCCAACGATGCGGCTTTGGCTTGTGGGGGCAAGATGTTTATCCCGCCAGTTTTAGGCATGGATTGGAACGATTACATCAATCAAGGCGGTACTGCATGAAAATCGACTTAAACGATGCAACTGCACCGCAACAGGATGATTCGAACAAGCCAGCGAAGCCGCTCAAGGTAGCTACGATTGCTGAATTACTTGCATATGATTTCCCAGAACGCGAGCCTGTCTTGTCGCCAGTCTTTAACCTAGCAAGTTTAAACATGGTGTTTTCGCGCCGTGGTGTCGGCAAAACCCATGCTGCCTTAGGTATAGCTTATGCCGCCGCCTCGGGAAGTGGTTTCTGGGGTTGGCAAGCGACAAGGCCATTTAAAACACTATACATAGATGGTGAAATGCCGGGTGAATCTTTGCAAACCCGGCTCGCCAGCATTGTTGAAGCCAATGATAAAGAGCCACCCGATGGGTTTTTCAATATCATCGACATGAACGACGGTCAGATGCCCGACTTATCTAACCTTGGTGGACAGATTACCATTGAGCAGCACTGCCAAGAGGCAGAATTAATAATCATCGACAACCTGTCTTGCCTTGCCCGGTCCGGGCGCGAAAACGAGGCCGAATCATAGCAATCAATCGGTGCTTGGGCTATGCGAATGCGATCCGCCGGGAAGTGCGTGATATTTATCCACCATGCAGGGAAAGACGGCAACCAGCGCGGCACAAGCAAACGCGAGGACATCCTGGATGTTGTGATTGAACTAAAGAGGCCATCCGACTATGAACCGAATCAAGGCGCGCGATTCATTGTTGAGTTTACGAAAGCACGTCATTTAACGGGGGATGACGCACAGTCGTTCGATACCAAACTTGAGTTAGTTGACGGCAAGCAGGTATGGACTACCAAGCCCATTGAAGAATCGAACTATGAGCAGGTAATTGAACTACATGGTTTAAATTTAAGTGTCACCGATATAGCTACAGAGCTTGGTATTCACAAATCCAACGTAAGCCGCGCCTTAAAAAAGGCTAAGACCGAAGGCCGGATAGCTGAAAAGCCTAAAAAAGATAATGTGACACACATTTCTAAAGCCCGAAAACGCAAGGATGTGGACGATGACTAGTGCAACCGCAACGGAAAAAACCGAAAAAGTTGCGTGTTGCGTCCCTATAGCAGCGCAACACGCAACAAATGCTGATTTTAGCGCAACCTATGAACGCAACAGAAACGCAACAAACGGCTTGAAAGCCTTAGCTGGCGCGGTTTTACTACGCAACAGCCTATGCAACAATAGCGCAACTGACACCCTAAAACATGCGCAACAAATGACCCAAAAAAATGATGATTTTGTTGCGCAAAGTTGCGCACATATTGAGCCTAAAAATGACGGCAAAACCGGAGCCATCACCTACCCGCGCCTAGTCACCTGCTGGACACCCGCCGGTAATCCGATGCCTATTTTGGCGACCGGTCCCGAGCATGAAGCGTTTTTGCTCACAATGAACCCAAGGCCAAAAGCATGATCCGCTATCTATTTAACATCTTAAACAAACGGTGATTGTGTTGTCATTTAAGATATTAAACGGGATATAATGTTGCTTGTTTAATATATTAAACGGATGATTAAATGATGAACTACGACGGCACAACCCCCTTACAACCTGCCTTGGCGAAATTGGTGGGCTTGTCGGTGAAAAGCCAAGCCAAATTAGCCGGACTGGTTAAAGAGGCTAAAACCGCCCTTGGTATTGATACCGGGGCAAGGATTTTGCCGCCAGAACAAAGGCTCGCCATTTACCAATGGCATAGGGACAGGCTAAACCCTGTTCAAAATATTAAACAGGATGAAGCCCCCAACCCGGAACAGCAACCGGACAGCCCTATTTATAATGTTAAACAGGATAAACCGGGGCAGGTTGATGACGTTTACACCGATAGCGTTGTTTATGATGTTAAACAGGACACCCCCTTAACGAACGATGGCGACAACAACCCGAATGACTTCGGGCAAATCCATTTCGCAATACAAGTCGAAAACAAAATTATTATTATTGTCCGGAAGTGTTTTTTCATGTCGATGTCTGTCCGGTTGGTTGCTTATAACGGTTTGCAGATACACGCCGGCGGATTTTCGGAGCACCAACTGTCTATACCCACAAAAGGTTATTT
>JBGAWU010000115.1:0-247 GCA_044227425.1 Methyloglobulus sp. | reverse complement strand
AAGCAAACAAAGCCGATAGCCGGTTTTACACCCACGCGCCATTAACTAGACAGGTTAAGCGGCTGGTTGTCGAATCGTTTGTTTAAACTTTTAACCGGGATGGCATTTAAAATATTAAACGGCGATGTTTAAAATGTTAAACAAAACCTAAACCAACAATTTAACCACTACGTCGGGAGACGCTATGTTAGATGCACTTATTTCAGGCAAGCTGATTAAAGATTGCCAGCTCAAGACCAGCCAGAAC
>JBGAWU010000114.1:0-7060 GCA_044227425.1 Methyloglobulus sp. | reverse complement strand
ACACGTTCGGGGGCTACTTACTCGAATCGGGAGTGGATGGATTGGCTTCTAAGAGACCTAACGACATATATTAATGAATATCCTACCAGTGAATGAATGCCAATTCGTTCGGCGTAAACACGATGTTGAGCTCTTTAGGGGGCAGTAACCGTGCTTAGATGAAACTTTTTACCGTCGCATAGTTCGAATGCAAATCGACACGCTACTCGGCCTATTGGATCAGGTCAGTAAGCAATGGTTTTAGTTTGCTGCATGCTGACTGATTTGGCAAGGAATTTGGAGTGTTGGTGGTTATGATAAAATATCGGTAATGGAATTTGCATAAAACTGATTGTAAACGCCAACCATGGTTCGACCTTACGCCTGGACATGCCGAAGGGGATGCCCTGCGAGTTGTATGCGACCATGCCTAGCTTTTAATCGACACATCTATTTGGGCGCGAGCTGACTCAATGAAAATGGCCAGTTATTTTTGTATTACTTTCAAACCGCTTCTCTTCTGGCTGGCCGCGGCGACCATGGCTTTTTCAGCAGTCGTGCAAGCAGCCAACCCGAACGAAACTTTTGTCAGCCAAGACATACTGCCCTATGGGTTTTCCATGACAGCTTTACCAGGGAAGAGCGAAGTCGATCCGCGTAAGGCCATTAGCCTGGAGGCAGTGGGCATGGGCACCCGCTTATCCAAAGTCGAGCTGCTCGATAGCAGCGGAAAAAGCCTGTTTGAGGCGAAGGATCAAACCAGACTGAGCTTGCCCGCGCCTTTGGCCTTTGGAATGCGCTACACTATCAAGGTGACGGCAGTGCGGGCTTGGACTAGACAATCCGAGACTCGCGAAATTAACTTCACAACGGTTGCTGTCCCCAAGTTGGAAGGGCCGACGCTTAGAACGCTGGAACCAGACGCATCCGTGACTTTGCATTTCGACTTGCCAGTGAGTGACGTGCAAGCCACGGGCGGATTGACCTTGAGCGCGAAACCCGATATCACCGGTCAGAACATCAGGATGCTTGCCAGTGCTTATGAGCAAGAACGTAGTTATCCGGTTCAGTTAAACTATAAAACCGTCACCGGTGTACCTTTGCCACCGCTAACCCTGGAATTAAGGACTCCGCCTCCCCTTGCCGTTGCAACCAATGTTCGGGGCCTGACCAATTTAGGTTTGATGTTGCCGCTACAAATGACTTTCAACGAACCTTTGACCGATCGGGACAATGCCCCGAACCATCTCCAAGTACAAACCCATGACGGTAAAGCCATTCCTGGAAAATGGCGCTGGGTTGGACAGCGTCAACTTAAATTTACTCCTCATCCAGCCTGGCCTGCCTCCAGTAGCATCGAAGTCAGAGCCGATATGCAAAAGTTAAGAAGCGAGCGTGGCGGGATGCTAAAGCAAGCCTTGGTCGAGCAATTCAGCACCGGCAAAGACCGGAGGCTTTTCGTTTACCTGGACAGCCAGCGTGTCGATGCCGTGGAAAATGGCAAAGTCATCCGTACTTTCAAAGTAAGTACGGGCAAAAGCAAAACGCCCACCGTGACGGGAAATTATTACATTTACGACCGCTACCGCCACAAAACCATGCGTAGCGATGTCGACCTGGGGCAACCAGGCTACTACGAAGTGAAAGATGTCCCCTATACCCAGTTCTTTTATAAAGACTATGCCTTCCATGGCGCATTTTGGCACAATAGTTTTGGCCGTCCCGCCAGCCATGGCTGCGTTAACATGGCCACAAAAGAACAAAATAAACGCTGGCCCAATGTCTCCGAAGATGCCGGCTGGCTTTATCAATGGGGAGCGCTGGGATTGCCAGTGACAGTAATACATAAGGCGCCCGAAACTCTGCAGGCGGGTCAAGTACCTGCCAAAGAAAGCAAAAGCCTTGGTAAGAAAGATGGTGCCGTGTCAGCCGAGGTGGCTACAAGGTAAGCGTTTGCCGGAAGGCAGTCGAATTCGATTGCAAAGAAGCGTCCTACTGGCGCGAAAATTACTGAATTGTTTCCTATAAAATGATCATGGAAGAATCTCAAGGCTGTTACCGGCTATTAACCATGACCGAATGATGCTTAAATGTAAGAATTTCTAGCGTTGTAAATAACAGCGCATGGAAGGCGGCATTAGAACGGGCAGGCATTGAAGATTTTCGCTGGCACGATCTAAGGCACACTTGGGCAAGTTGGTACGCTCAACGGGGGACGCCGTTGAACATATTGCAAGAACTGGGAGACATACCGAAATGGTTAGGCGTTATGCCCACTTAAACAGCGATCATTTAGCTGTTTAGCCCATAGCATGACTGCTGACTTAAGAAAAAAGGCTACGAATTAGCTACGTTACGTAAAAAAATGATACTAAAACGAAGCTAATTACTTGATTTTGTTGGTGGGTCGTATGCGATTCGAACGCATGACAACCGCATTAAAAGTGCGATGCTCTACCGGCTGAGCTAACGACCCGACAAAGAATAACAATTATAAAGTGTTTTAAATTTATTGCAAGACCTAATTTATTGCTGGTATTGAGTTGGATCGGCTAAACCTGCTTCTTTAAAACCTTGCGCCCTTAGCCTGCAAGCATCACACTTTCGACAGGCTCGGCCTTGGGCGTCTGCAGAGTAGCAGGAGACTGTCATCCTGTAATCTACCTCAAGTTCTGTGCCTAACTTGATAATTTCCGCTTTGCTCAGCGAAATTAACGGCGTATGGATTTTAAATTCCCTGCCTTCAACGCCGGCTTTGGTAGCAAGATTGGCGAGCTTTTCAAATACGGAGATAAATTCCGGCCTGCAATCGGGATAACCGGAATAATCGACGGCGTTTACGCCAATGAAAATGTCTTTTGCTCCCAGCACCTCAGCCCACCCTAATGCAAACGCAAGAAAAATGGTGTTCCTTGCGGGTACGTAGGTTACGGGTATGCCTTCTTGAGGTGAAACGGGAACTTGGATGGCTTGGTCGGTAAGCGCCGAACCGCCAATAGTTGCAAGGTCGATTTTGATAGTTTTATGCTCTTTTACCTGATATTTTTTTGCAATTTCCGTTGCTGCCCTGAGTTCGGCGTTATGCCGTTGACCGTACTCAAAACTGAGCGCGTAACATTCGAAACCTTTTTGTTTTGCAGCGGCGAGTACCGTAATCGAGTCTAGGCCCCCTGATAGTAAAATGATGGCTTTTTCATTCATGCCGCCTATTTTCCTCGCGTATCGTCCCAAAGATATTTATGTAATTGAATCTGAAATCGTACCGGCAACTTATCCCGTAGAATTTTTTCGGCTAACTCCGTCGGATTTTGCTGACTCATGACCGGCGAAAATAATATTTCACAGCGGCCCGGTAATTGATATTCGGCAATAATCGTCTTAGACCAGCGATAATCTTCGTCATCGCCGATCACAAATTTGACTTGGTCTTGTGTTGTTAAATGCTGGATATTTTCATAGCGGTTTTTACCGAGTTCCCCGGAACCCGGCGTTTTCAAATCCATGACTTTAACAACGCGCGGATCGACCTTTGAAACATCAATGGCACCACTGGTTTCCAGCGAAACGTGATAACCCAGATCGACCAACTGCGCCATCAATTCCAAACATGCCGACTGGGCAAGCGGTTCGCCGCCGGTGACAGTGACATATTTTGCGCCGTAGCTTTCTACATCAGTAAGAATATCGCCAATAGTTTTTTTTTCACCGCCCGAAAAGGCGTATTCGGTATCGCAATAACCACACCTTAAGGGGCAACCGGTTAGCCTGATAAATACTGTCGGAATTCCAACGGTATTTGACTCACCTTGAAGCGAATAAAAAATCTCAGTTATCCTAAGCGCACTCACGGTCAGTGCGCGCTAGAACCGAGCGTTTGCAATTTTTTTTGGGCTAAAGCCGCGGCTTTCGAACTGGCGAACTCGTTGGTAATCCGGGTAAATATTTCACGGGCTTTTTCCGGATTTTTTTCTTCCATTTCGATTACACCTAACTTGAACAATGCGTCCGGCACTTTTGCGGAGCTAGGGTATTTTTCGATGACTTGATTGAAAGCATCACGCGCCGATGTATTGTCCAGATTAACCCGATACGCTTCGCCTAGCCAGTATTGCGCATTGCTTGCGTAACCGCTGGACGGATGGTTGGTCAAATAACTGTTGAATTCGGTGATGGCTTCAGCCGTTTTTCCATTCCGTAAATTATCGTAAGCTTGTTGATAATCCTGCTTTTCAACATCGGATACCGTATCTGCTTCCGATCCGGGCGAAGAAGTAATTGCAGGAGCCGCCGGTTTTGCCACATCTTTATCGGTTGCAGTAGATTCCTCGATTTTGCTTTCGGGTTTCGCCTGTTGCCCGACCGGAGGTGTTAGCGACTCTGGCGCCGCCCCGGAATCGGGAAGTGTGGTGGATTCAGGCACAGCCGACGGCTGATTGGTATCGGACTTATTTTCAATCGTCTGCAAACGGTCGTCAAAATCCTTATACATGGTTTTTTGTTGTTTTTTCAGCTCCTCAATTTGGAAAGCCTGTTCCTCAACCTTACCGGTCAGTTGTTGGACTTCGGTTTGCATCTGCTCCAGGCGCTTCATCATTTCGTAGGATGCAGTTGAAGCAGGTACTTTCGGCGCAATTACTGGTTGAATGGGTGCTACGCTTCCAGTGCCACCGACCACGGGCGGTAATTCAGCGCAGGCAGTACTACAAATACTGAGTAAACATACAATCCGAAACTTCATCAATACTTACCTTTGGTAAGACAACTCAGCGCGACGATTGCGTTCGTAAGCGCTTTCATCACTACCAAAAACCGCCGGTTTTTCTTCGCCGTAGCTGACCAAGGTTAACTGTCCGTCGGAAACGCCTTGCGATTTCATCATGCCGGCGACGGCCTTCGCACGTTGGTCGCCTAAAGCGATATTGTATTCCGGAGAGCCACGCTCATCAGCGTGTCCTTCAAGCGTCAATTTTTGGTTAGGGTGGGCAACGAGATACTGTGCATGGGCATTGATGACCGGAATAAAATCGGGTTGGACATCGCTGCTGTCGTAAACGAAATAAATGGTGCTTCTGGACAGCGGATTGTTAGGATCGCTGAATTCAGGCCCTAAAAAAGAATTATTGCCAGTAACGCCAGTGTATCCCGAACCCGCCATGCCGGATAATGCCGACCCACTGTTCAAGCCGCTGGTGGCGGCGGATGCGTCGTTGATGCCGCTGGCGGCGTTTTGTCCGGCGCTATTTAAGCCTTCTGTGGCTTCGTCTTCGCTACAACCCGACAAGACCAAGACAGACACCAATAAAATCATCAATAACTTATTCATTTTCATACTTTTCCAAATTTAAAATTCTGTAAGACGCGGTTTTGCCGCCAACTAGGGCGACCATGCCGGTTCGCGTACTGCACCGCTGTTAAAACCCAATCTTTGTTGCATTTTACCATCTAAAGAGACGGCGGATAAGTAAGCCGTCCCGCCTTTTTTGGCGGCATAGATCACCATTTGCCCATTAGGGGCAAAACTCGGCGATTCGTCGGCAGGCCCGGTAGTAATAACGTTGATTGATCGGCCGCCGACATCCATCACTCCGATACGGTAATCGCCGCCGTTGCCGTGAACCATTGCGATACTTTTGCCATCGGGCGAAAAAGTAGCCCTTGCATTGTAATCGCCTGAAAATGTGATTCTTTTTTCACCGCCGCCAGTGCTGGAAACCATGTAAAGTTGGGGTTTGCCGCCGCGATCCGAAGTAAAGACAATGCTGCCGCCATCGGGCGACCAGACCGGTTCGGTATCGATAGAAAAACTTTTAGTCAGTTTAGTCAACGCACCGGTACCGAGATTCAAGGTATAAATATCTGGGCTACCGTCTTTGGATAACGTTAATGCCAATTTTTGGCCATCCGGCGACCATGCCGGCGCGCCATTAATGCCGGGGAATTCTGCAACTTTAGTGCGCTGACCTGTAGCCAATGTTTGCACATAGATGGCGGCAGTTTTCCGTTCGAACGAAACATAGGCGATCCGGCTTTTATCCGGCGACCAAGACGGCGACATTAAGGGTTCTTTAGACGTCGTAATGGTTTGCGGATCAAAGCCATCGGTATCGGCAATCTGAAGCTGGCTTTGCTGGCCGTTATTGGTGACATAGGCAATGCGTCCACTGAATGCGCCTTTTTTACCGGTCAGTTTTTCGAAAATAAGGTCGGCGATATAGTGTGCCGTCCGGCGTAGATCGGCAGCCGATGAATTCATCTGATAGCCCAGCATTTGGCCGCTTTTCATCACATCAAGCAATTGAAATTGGATGCTATATTGCCCACCGCCGCCACTGACCTGCCCCACGACCAGGTAATTCTGGTTTAAAGCCAGCCATTGCGGAAAGTTTACTGCAGATGCGGAGGACGGCCGACTAGGCATACTCCCTTCCGGCATCATTTTGAAGTACCCGCTACGTGCCAAGTCGGCATTTACCACAGCGCTGATATCGACCGGTGCGCTGGAAGTGGCAAACGGCACGACTGCCACGGGGATGCCGTTATCGGCGCTTTCAGTGATATCGATCGTCAGTTCGGCGCGAACCAGCGGTGATAACAGAACCGCCAAACCGATCAAAACATATTTGTATAGAAAATTCACGTTTTTACCTCGTAATCCAAATTAGGGTAGCCACCAAGCTCGATCATAGATATTGAACCTTAACATATAATGAATATCAACAAGATATTAGTGTTATCTCAACTTAATTCGCATTAAAATTAAAATTTATCTTATGAAACTCTCTCTGTCGTAGCTCCCTATCTGGAGGAACAGGCAAAGGTGACGACCTTTCAAACGCATTTTCGATAGATTGGGTAAAAATATCATTTCCGTTGCAACGCGCGCTCACGTCCATAACAGAGCCATCTGAAGCTAACCGAAGCGTAACATTACAGCTAGAACCAGCAGAACCTGGAGGTGCAACCCATCTACCATGAACTTTTGTCTTGATTAGGTTCATATATTTCTGAATCTCTGCTGCGTTTTCCGCCGCTTTAGCTTTAACAGCATCCGCTTTAGCCTTGGCTTCCGCTTCGGCCTTCG
>JBGAWU010000113.1:0-7067 GCA_044227425.1 Methyloglobulus sp. | reverse complement strand
CGAGCAGTATCTCAGTGGAAAAGATAAGGTGTTCGGTTTTTTTGTTGGGCAGGTGATGAAAGAAATGCAAGGCAAGGCAAATCCTGCCGAAGTGAACAAAATGCTGAAAGCCAAACTCGGACAACCACAATCACTAGAAAACTAAAATAGCGGAGAAGGCATGAAAGAATCGACCCAAAAAATGCTGAACTATTTCCTGATCGGAATTTTTGCTGTCATTCCGATAGTCATCGTTTTGCAGATTATGATTTTTGTGAAAGACCGTTTAGTTGATACTTTCGGCTTCGTTTACGGGTACGCGGACAGTTATTTTTATACGGCTGTGTTTTTTGTCATCAGCTTTCTCATATTGGTGTGGATTGGTCACGAAATTGTCAAAAAGGGTCGACCACTCGTTATTACGGGATTTGAACACGTGATCGACCGGCTACCCTTTTTCAACACTATTTATAGGGTTTTGAAAAAGGTGATTGGCATGTTTACCAGTCATGATCAAACCATCGCGAAAGAGGTGGTTTATATCGAATTTCCCAAACCCGGCCTTATGATGCTTGCTTATGTTACCAACCGTTACGAAGATAAATATGTGGTGTTTGTGCCTACTTCGCCCAATCCCACCTCAGGTTTTACGGTGATCGTCGATAAAGCCAACGTGTTTCATTCAAAAATGGACATCGAAGCCGCCACCAGCTTCATTGTCAGTGTGGGGGTTGATTATGAAAAACCCGATGAAATGGGCAAACTACCTTAAGAGCTTTTTTTCGCTTAGTTAAATATGATGCCAAAAATTCTTGCATTTTCCGGAAGCGCCCGAAGCGGTTCTTTTAACCAGAAACTCGTAGAAATTGCCGCTCTCGGCGCTAGACAAGCAGATGCCGAGGTAACGGTTGTTAATCTGGCTGATTATCCAATGCCTATCTATAATCAGGACCTGGAAAAGGCGGAAGGGTTGCCGCCCCAAGCGAAAGCATTGAAAGCGCTGTTTGCCGAACATGATGGCTTTCTGATAGCTTCACCGGAGTACAACAGTGCTTTTAGCCCGTTGTTGAAGAATTCGCTCGACTGGATTTCAAGACGCGAAACAGGGGAAACCTATCAGGTAGCTTTCCGTAATAAGGTTGCCGTCATCATGGCTGCTTCCCCCGGCTCGCTGGGTGGGTTGCGGGGCTTGGTGAGTTTGCGCATGTTGTTGTCCAACTTGGGCATTATCGTATTGCCGGAGCAACTGGCGGTGCCGATGGCCGACAAAGCCTTCGATGGACACGGGCAGTTGTTTGAAGCCGCCACGCAAAATGCCGTCATTAACTTAGGGGCAGTGTTGGCGCAAACGCTAATAAAGTTACACTGAGACCATTTAAAATGTTTGTTCTGTTGAAAAATTTCTTCTTAGACCATGATCGCTGCCAGCTTAAATGAACCCAAGCTGTTTAAGGTAACGAAAAACATAATAAGTAAAACCTGTTTGATAGCTAACCCGAACTCGCTATTAAAACCAATATCCACCTTTATGAGGGATCTATGCGGAATTTAAAACTCGTCCCCGCAATTATTTTAGCAACGCTCGTCATTTGTGTAGTGTTGTTTGTTGCTTTTCATTTTATTTTTCTTGACCTGTTCGTCGATCTTTGGTGGTTTCAGTCCATCAACCTTGAATATTATTTTTGGTTGCGCCTGCTCTACAAGTTTTTCCTTTCCGGCGGCGTTACTTTATTTTTCTTCACAATTTTCTTTTTTCATTTTTGGATTGCGTCCCGTTATCTCGGGTTAAACCCTCAGGATGAAGTTTTAAGCAACTTTGACAAGAACCAGAATTTCCAAAAATTTTCGGAAAAATTCTTGTATGGGTCGGTTAAAGTTTATACCCCGGTTGCTTTGGTTTTAGCTATTTTTATCGCCATACCTTTCTACGACCAATGGGAAACGACCCTGCTTTATTTTTTCGGGAGGAGTTCAGGCGTGACGGACCTGGTTTACGGCAATGACATCAGTTTTTACCTGTTGTCTTTTCCGATTTACCGGCTGATCCAGCCGGAATTGCTAAGTACGGCAATACTCATATTTTTGATGGTGGGCGCTTTGTATTGGGTTGAGCATATCTTTGTTCCCAATCAAAATAAGGAATTCCATCCAGGCGCAAAAATTCATTTGGTCGTCCTGATGGGATTTGTTGTCCTGTTTGTCGTTTGGGGTTTTATGCTGCAGCGCTATTCACTGCTGTACACCGATTTGCGGGAGCCAATTTTTTACGGTCCGGGGACGATTGAAATACTTTACCGGCTACCATTGATCTGGTTAAGCATAGTGTCCTTTTTAGCGATTGCGGTCGCCGTCGGGATATTCATTTTTTCGGAAATGCACCGCGCTAAAACGCCTATAGTTATCTCAACAACCATATTCTTATGCGTTTTATGGTTACAGCGCGTGGATTTTATTCCGGATATAATCGAAGAGTACATTGTTAACCCAAACCCTGTTAAAACCGAGAAGCCGTTTATTCAGCATAACATCAATGCAACATTAGATGCTTATGACTTGAAGAATATCAATACTGTCGACCTAAAAGTCAAATTAAATGCTGCGGAAGATATTGCGACGTGGAGCAGCCAAAAGCGTTTCGAAAATATCCCAGTCTGGGATCGGGAGCATCTGATCAGTAGTTTTAAACAGCTACAAGAAATCAGGCCGTATTATCAGTTCAGTAATTTGGATGAGGATAGATACTTCATCCTTAACCATACCCGGCAAGTCAATTTATCCGCACGGGAAATCAATATATCCAAACTACCGACGGAAGCCCAAAATTGGGAAAACACCCACTTGCGTTATACCCATGGCTATGGGGCGGTAGTCAGTTCTGCGGCGCAAGATGCCGACAAGCCTATCGTGTGGTATTTACGCGACCTGAATATGTTTTCTCCGACGGGAATGAGCGTCAAATACCCGGATATTTACTATGGCGAAGAACAATACCCCTATGCCATCGTACCGAATAATCTGAAGATTGTTGATATTTCCGGAAGCAATACTATTACCGATCCCGGTATTTCCCAAGCTTATCATGGCGAGGGTGGAATTAAAATTAGCTCCTTATTTAAAAAAGTATTGCTGGCCGTTTATTTAAAAGATGAAAAAGTGTTTTTTTCAACCAATTTCAGCTCTGAGAGTCGGCTCAAGATTTACAGGAATATTGTTGATCGAACCATTAAACTAGCGCCTTTCTTGCATTTGGATAACGACCCTTATCTTGTTGTCGACAGCGACAGGTTTTATTGGGTCATCGATGCGTACACCTTGTCCGACAATTATCCGGTTTCGAAACCCCAGGAATTCGAGTTTGCACAGGAAAAACATCGGTTCAACTATATCCGTAACTCGGTTAAAGTTGTTGTCGACGCTTATGACGGCGATGTTGATTTTTACATCTCCGATCCCACCGATCCTATTATTCAAGCCTATGATCGGGCTTATCCGGGGGTGTTTAAAAACCTGGGCGAGATGCCCGAAGAGATCCACAAACATTTGCGTTATCCACGCGATCTTTATTCCGTGCAAATGGCTATTTTTGCTAAATATCACCAAACTACCCCGGAAGCTTTCTACGAACAAGGCGAAACTTTGCAGTTTGCGACAGTGCGCGACAAACCTGTCATGCCGTATTACCAAACGATGGATTTCGGTCACTGCAATAATAAAGAAGAGTTTGTCCTGATTAATCCGATGACGCCTGTGAACCGCGATAACCTGAGTTTTATCGGGATGGCCGGGATTATGGATAAAGCCAAGTGCGGTACGGATTACAAGCCGGAGATTACCGTTTACAAATTAGGGAAGGATGTGCAAGTCAACGGGCCGGCGCAGGTGGAAGCGTTAATCAACCAAGATCCGGAAATATCGGCTAACTTTACTTTATGGGGGCAATCCGGTTCATCCGTCGAAATGGGGCGCATGATAATACTGCCGATGGGCAATACCGTATTGTACGTGCAACCTATTTATTTGACGTCCATAAAAACAAAGATACCTGAATTAAGCCGGGTTATCGTTGCTATCGGCAACAGGGTGGTAATGGATACAACGCTATGGTCGGCCTTTAACCGCTTAAAGCAGTTTTATGTAAAAGATGCTGCCGATGTAAAAGAAACCGGGGCTATAAATGCTATCGTTAAGCCAGGCTCACAGTAAGAAGCTATTAGTTTAACGCGGGGATGTAGCATCGTAATTGCCAATCATGGCTGATTGGTCATTGTATACGAAAGGACGTCTTTCGGGTATTTAATTGACTTATTAGAAACGTTAAGACGATAATTGTGGCTCGTTTTTGGTTAAAAACATGAGGTTGAGTTATGAACAAAATAATCGTCATTATGATTGTCCTGTTGCTTTTACCTTTTAAGTTATTTGCCGGGATTTGTAACAATGCTAGCGTAGTCGGGAGTTACTCTTTTCGGTTGACAAGCATAGGCGGCTCTACCGGTCAAAATCCGTCGATTATTGATGCCGGGCGTATGGCCTTTAACGGGGTAGGGGGAAATGGGGTTGGCGGTATGACTGTTACCGGCATTGAGTATCAGGGCAGTACTACGAAGTACATAAGCACAAACCCTAACGTCCCCGGTTCGGTTACTGGTACGTACTCTGTATCGGCGGGCTGTGTGATGGCGGTTTCGTTTAAAATACCGTCAACTTCGCCGTTGACCGCAGCCAAGACTTTTTCGGTTACGGTTTATCTGGATCGAATAGACACGGCACCCGCAACCAATACTGCCTATCACGGTACTGTAATTTTTAAAACCTCAAATAGTCTGTCAGGGGATGGCGAATTCGATCGGGTTGTCGGTAAGTTTTAGCCGATCAACACGGCTCCTTGGAGAAGAAGGTAATTGAAACGAGTTTGCCGAAAAGCCAAAGTTCGCAAACTCGTTTAGTGTATTTATGTAACTGCTGGTAACTTTAGTTCTACAGTACCAGTTTATCAGAACAGGCCGGTAATTTTCCCTTCGTCGTCTATATCGATCCGCTCGGCTGCAGGTTCTTTCGGTAGTCCAGGCATCGTCATGATGTCGCCGGCAAGCGCCACGATAAAACCGGCTCCGTTCGCCAGCCGTACTTCGGTAATTTCAACCGTGTGACCGGAAGGCGCGCCTTTCAAGCCGGGATTAGTGGAAAACGACATCTGGGTTTTCGCCATGCAAATAGGGAATTTGCCGTAATGTTCATCCCAGGCAAGCAACTGGTTTTTGATTTTTGAGGTGGCGGTAATGCCGGAAGCACCATAAAGCCGGGTTGCGATGGCTTCTATTTTGTACCACAGCGGTAAATTTTCCTCATAGACGAAACTGCACCCCGGTTCCCGGTTGTCCGCCAAGGCGACAATTTCATGTGCCAAGGTTTCCGCACCGGCACCGCCTTCCGCCCAATGTTTGGCAACGACGCATTTTGCACCCAATTCGTTGCATTTGAGCATCAGCAAATCCAGTTCCGCTTTGGTATCGAAAGTAAAATGATTGATCGATACGACGCACGGCAATCCGTAATGTTGGGTGATGTTGCGGTAATGCCGCTCCAGGTTTTCAAACCCTTTTTCCAGTGCGGTAAGATTTTCTTTGTTCAAGTCTTCTTTAGCCACCCCACCGTGAAATTTCAATGCCCGTATTGTTGCCACTAACACGACTGCCGACGGCTTTAATTCGGCAATGCGGCATTTGATGTCGATAAATTTTTCCGCCCCCAAATCCGCGCCGAAACCCGCTTCGGTAACGACATAATCGGCAAGCTTCAATGCGGTTTTGGTGGCGGTAACGGTGTTGCAGCCGTGGGCGATGTTGGCGAATGGGCCACCGTGGATGATGGCCAAGTTGTTTTCCAGCGTTTGCACCAAATTGGGTTTGATCGCATCCTTTAATAAAGCCGCCATTGCGCCATGTGCGTTCAGGTCGCGGGCGTAAATCGCTGTTTTGCCGTCTGCCTTGTAACCGATGACGATACGTCCCAGACGCTCTTTCAAATCAGCAAGATTGGTTGCCAAGCACAAAATCGCCATCACCTCGGAAGCCACGACGATATCGAAACTGTCTTCACGGGCGTAACCGTTACCGACGCCGCCCAAGCCGATGATGATTTTGCGCAGGGCGCGGTCATTCATATCCACCACGCGTTTCCATTGGATGCGGCGCGGATCGATGCTGAGCGCATTGCCTTGGGTAATGTGATTGTCGATTAAGGCGGATAACAGGTTATGGGCTACGCCGATGGCGTGGAAGTCGCCGGTAAAATGCAGGTTGATGTCTTCCATCGGCACCACTTGCGCATAACCACCGCCCGCCGCGCCACCTTTCATGCCGAAACAGGGGCCTAATGAAGGTTCGCGCAGGCAGATCATCGCTTTTTTACCGATGCGATTGAGGGCATCGCCTAATCCTACTGTCGTAGTAGTTTTGCCTTCGCCCGCCGGAGTCGGGCTGATGGCGGTGACCAGAATCAGTTTCCCGTCTTTATTGTCTTTTAAGCTATTGATGTAATCGAGCGACAATTTCGCCTTATAGTGGCCGTAAGGATCAAGATGTTCGGGGGCAATGCCGAAACGTTCCTGGGCAAGGTCGATGATGGGTTTGATGTTTGCTTTCTGGGCGATTTCGATGTCGGACATGTTTTTTAAATAGTTATTAACCGAGATTAACGTTCTTGACGGCTATTATAAATGTAATAGTTCGTAAATCGTGCGAAACATACGCATTTAAGCATTATTCGGTCAATTTCCAAAGCTTTAAGCCGTATTAACGCAGCGAGGTCTTGCCCATTACTCCTCGATTACCTAACGATGAGGTCACGATGATTTAAATAGCCTGCCTAACAGTCCCGTTTTGTCTTCCAGATGTTCAAGCCGGTGTTTGGCGGCTTGTCTAAACTCTGATTTCGGTTCTTTGTCGATGATCTGTTTGAGCACCGCTTCGCTTTTTTTATCCAGTAATTGGATGGCGCGAAGGCGAACAGATGGATAATTCGCCCTTAATGCGGCGAGTTCCCTGAGATAAACTGAACTGCTGTTGACCAGCTTTAACAGCACCTTT
>JBGAWU010000112.1:0-7096 GCA_044227425.1 Methyloglobulus sp. | reverse complement strand
CGGCAATGCCGTCGGTGTTCAAGGCGACGTGTCCAAGTTGGCTGACCTTGACCGGCTTTATGCGGAAGTTAAAGCCAAATTTGGCAAGATCGACATTGTGTTTGCTAATGCGGGCATCGTCGAAATGGCACCGATAGGTTCAATTACCGAAGGCCATTACGACAAGATTTTCGACATCAACGTCAAAGGCTTGCTGTTTACCGTGCAAAAGGCGTTGCCGCTCATGGTGGATGGCGGTGCGATCATCCTGAATTCATCCGGGGTGAACATCAAGGGCTTAGAAGCCATGAGTGTTTATTCTGCGACCAAAGCCGCCGTGCGTTCGTTTGCCCGTTCTTGGACAACGGACTTGAAAGCGCGGCAGATAAGGGTGAATGTGGTCAGCCCCGGTCCTATTGAAACTCCCATCTTCGATACGATGGGGATGTCACAAGAACAAATGGACGAATTCGGCAAAAACATCATTTCGCAATTGCCGCTGGGTCGCTTCGGCAAGGCGGAGGAAATCGCCCAAGCCGTACTGTTTTTGGCATCCAGCGACAGCAGCTATGTGGCTGGGGTGGATTTATATGTTGATGGCGGATTTGTGGCGGTTTAAGTAACCGTTGCCGCTTGCATCCGAAACAAGGTCACAGAAACAAAACTACAACAGCTAAATCATTTTTTTGAAAAATACCGGATCAAATAAAATCATTATGAATACCTTTATCGAAAACCAAAATTGGCGTTATGCCACAAAAAAATATGATGTTAGCAAAAAAATTTCTAACGAAGATTTAAACATTCTAAAAGAAGCCATTCGCTTGAGTCCCTCTTCGTTCGGATTGCAAGCCTATCAAGTCATCATTGTTGAAAACCCTGAATTGAGGGCGCAATTACAAGCCGCATCCTGGGGGCAAGCACAGATTGTTGATGCTTCACATCTGCTAGTTTTTGCCAGCAAGACAGAGGTAACTTCCGAATATGTAGACACTTATATTCAAAATATTGCTTCTATAAGAGGATTGACGCTAGATGACGTGAATCCGTATGGGGATTATATAAAAGGATTTTTGGCGAATGTTCCAGCAGACGTAATACCGATTTGGACAGCCAAACAAACCTATTTGGCACTTGGAAACCTACTTAATGCAGCGGCTGAACTGAAAATTGATGCTACCCCCATGGAAGGTTTTGTCCCTGCACAATACAACGAAATTTTAGGTCTAACCGAGCGTGGCTTAAACGCCAGTGTAGTCGCTGCATTAGGGTATCGAAGCGAAGAAGATGCCACTCAATATTATGCAAAAGTCAGAAAATCAAGCGAAGATTTATTTATTACTTTGTAACTTTTAGGATCTCAAAATAATGCCAAGATTTTTGTTAGTGATGGGCATACTGCTTGTGTTGACGGCTTGCGGCAAGCCCCAGGAAAATGCCAATGCAGCGGCCATGCAGCCCAAGCCGTCGGTCGAAGTCAGCCAGCCCATCCTGCGCGAGATCGTGGAATGGGACGAATATAACGGTCGCCTGGAAGCCGTTGAATCCGTCGAAGTCAGGGCCAGGGTGTCCGGTCACCTGAACAAAATCCTGTTTAAGGACGGCGGCAAGGTCAAGAAAAACGATCTATTGTTCGAGATTGACCCAAGACCTTACACCGCCCAACTTAACCAGGCGAAAGCACAGTACGACGAGGCCAAATCAAAGCGCGAACTCGCCCAGGGCGATTTCCAACGCGCCAAGCGCTTGCTCAAGGAACAGGCGATTTCAGAAGAAGAATACGACACCCGAAGCAAAAATGTGGTGCAGTCGGAAGCGGCCTTGCAATCGGCCAAGGCCCAGGTCGAACTGGCGCAATTGAATGTCGATTACACCAAAATCCGTTCGCCCATTGACGGCAGGATTTCCCGCAAGTTGATAACGGTCGGCAACTTGGTTTCCGCCGACAGCACGCTGTTGGCGAACATCGTCTCTATCGACCCTATTCACCTGTTCATTGATGCCGACGAACGCTCGGTACTCAAATACCGCCGCTTGGCGCTGGCCGGGAAACGCGAAAGTGCAATAGACCACCGCGTACCGTTGGAGATGTCGTTAATCGACGAACAGGATTTCCCCCATAAGGGTTATATCGACTATGTCGATCCCGAAATCAATCCGGCGACCGGCACGGTCAGGGCAAGGGCGGTGTTTAGCAACCCTGACGAATTGCTAAAGCCCGGTTTGTTCGGGCGGGTTCGAGTGCCGGGCAGCGGCAAATATTCCGCCCAGTTAATCAGCGACAAAGCTGTCGGGATGGATCAGGGCAAAAAATTCGTGATGGTGTTAGCCAAGGACAATAAGGCGGAGTTCCGTCCGATAACGACCGGAGCCATGCATGATGGCCTGCGGATAGTGACCACCGGACTGGCACAAAGCGATTGGATCATCGTGAACGGCTTGCAGTTCGTACACCCAGGCGCGGAAGTCCAGGCAACCCAAAAACCGATGCCAGAGAGTCATTAACACCCCCATAATTCCATCCAGAAACCCTAATGAACTTCACCGCCTTCTTTATCGACCGGCCCCGGTTTGCCATCGTGTTATCCATGGTGATAACGCTCATCGGCGGTATCGCCCTATTTGTCTTGCCGATTGCCCAGTACCCCGAAGTCACCCCGCCGACTATCCTGGTCGCTGCCAATTATCCCGGTGCCAATCCCAAGGTGATTGCCGAAACCGTGGCCGCCCCCATCGAGCAGGAAGTCAACGGGGTTGAAAAAATGCTCTACATGTCCTCGCAATCCACCAGCGACGGGCAGATGCAATTGACCATCACCTTTGAAATCGGCACCGACCTCGATATTGCCCAGATGCAGGTGCAAAACCGGGTTGCCAATGCCTTGCCGAAACTGCCGGAAGACGTGCGGCGGCTGGGCGTGACCACCAAGAAAGCCTCGCCCGATATCCTGTTGGTTATCCATTTGATCTCGCCCAATAAGCGCTACGACCAGCTCTACCTGTCCAACTATGCCCTGCTCAACATCAAAGACCAATTGCTGCGCCTGAAAGGGGTCGGCGAAGTCAGGACGTTCGGCGCGGGCGATTACAGTATGCGGGCGTGGCTGGACCCGGAAAAAATCGCCGCCCGTGGCTTGACCGCAAGCGATGTGGTACGTGCCATCCGTGAGCAGAACGTCCAGGTTGCCGCCGGGGTTATCGGCCAGCCGCCGTTGGACAATAGCCCGGAGTTTCAGCTTAATATCAACACCATGGGACGCTTGACCAGCGTCGAGCAATTTGAAGACATCATCGTCAAGTTCGGCGAAGGCGGCAGTACCGTCAAATTGCGCGATGTCGCCCGGATTGAATTGGGTGCCAACCGTTATTCCTTGCGTAGCCAGTTGAACAACGAAGAAGCGGTCGCCATGCCGATTTCGCTGCGCCCAGGGGCGAATGCACTCGAAACCGCCGAGCAAATCAAGTCGGCGATGGTGAATTTAAAGCAACGCTTCCCAGAAGGCGTGGATTACCACATCGTCTACGACACGACCATCTTTGTGGAGCAATCCATCGAAGCGGTTATCCATACCTTTTTTGAAGCCTTGGCTTTGGTGGTTATTGTCGTGCTGATTTTTTTACAAAGCTGGCGCGCGGCGATCATCCCCTTAATTGCCGTACCCATCTCCATTATCGGCACCTTTGCCGTGATGGCGGCGATGGGGTTTTCGATCAACAACCTGACCTTGTTCGGCTTGGTGCTGTCTATCGGGATTGTCGTGGACGATGCCATCGTGGTTATCGAAAACGTCGAACGCAACATTGCCTTAGGGTTAACACCGAAAGAGGCATCTTATCAGGCAATGAAAGAAGTGACCGGGCCGATAATTGCCATCTCGTTGGTATTGGGTGCGGTATTTATCCCTTCCGCCTTCGTTCCAGGGATTAACGGACAATTTTATAAGCAGTTTGCCTTGACGATTGCCGCGTCAACCTTGATTTCGGCGTTTAACTCCCTGACCTTAAGCCCGGCGCTGGCCGCTTTGCTGCTTAGGCCGCATCATGGCAAACAAGATGTCGTTACCCGGTTTATTGACCGAATCCTGGGCTGGTTTTTCAAGCTGTTCAATAAAGGTTTCGATGCCAGCGCGACGCTTTACTCCAGCTTAGTGCGCCGCCTGTTCCGGTTTACCGGCATGGTCGCCGTGGTTTACTTAGGCCTATTGCTGTTGACGGGCTTTGAATTCAAGCAAGTGCCGGGTGGTTTCATCCCCATGCAGGACAAGGGTTATTTGGTCGTGTTTGCCCAATTGCCGGAAGCCGCATCGCTGGAGCGCACCGATGCGGTCGTCCACAAGATTTCGGAAATCATCCTGGCCCAACCGGGTGTGCAGGGCGCAGTTGCATTCCCTGGTTTCTCGGTCGTAAGCGGTGCCAATACCTCGAATACCGGGACGATCTTCGTGCCGCTGAAACCATTTGAGGAACGGGTTGCCCAAGGCTTATCCTCTGGCCGTATACTGGGGGAATTGCAACCCAAGATGGCTGGCATTAAGGAAGCCTTCATCGGCGTGTTCCCGCCGCCGCCTATCCTCGGCTTAGGCAGTTTGGGCGGCTTTAAGGTGCAGGTGCAAGACCGTGGCAACCAGGGTTTTGATGCCTTGAACAATGCCCTCCAAGCCACCTTGGCAAAAGGCCGCAGCGAGCCGAACTTGGTCGGCTTGTTTTCCAGTTTCCAAAACAACGTGCCGCAACTTTATGCGGACATTGACCGGGTGAAAGCCAAATCGCAAGGCATCCCCTTATCCGACATCTTCGAAACCTTGCAAATCTACCTGGGTTCCCTGTACGTCAACGACCTGAATTTGTTCGGGCGCACCTTCCAGGTGACTGCCCAAGCCGACGCATCTTTCCGGCGCGAACCGGAAGACATCGGCAAACTCAAAACCCGCAACCAAAGCGGCGAGATGCTGCCCCTGGATGAGCTGATTAAAGTGCAGCAGATTAGCGGGCCGGATCGGGTGGTGCGCTACAACATGTTCCCGTCTGCCGAGATTAATGGTGCCGCCGCGCCTGGGTTTAGCTCGGGGCAAGCGGTCAGCTTGGTCGAAGACTTATTGACCAAAAATTTGCCGCTGTCGATGGGCTTTGAATGGACGGAATTGACCTACCAGCAAATACTGGCGGGCGATACCGCCATGTATGTATTTCTGCTGTCGAGCATACTGGTGTTCCTGGTATTGGTGGCCTTATATGAAAGCTGGGTGTTGCCGTTGGCGATTATCCTGATCGTGCCGATGACCTTGATGTGCGCGCTGGCCGGGCTTTGGATAACCCATAGCGACAACAATATCTTCACCCAAATCGCCTTGTTGGTGTTGGTCGGCTTGGCCTGCAAAAACGCCATCCTGATCGTCGAATTCGCCAAATACCGGCGCGATGAGGGCGTGGCGCGGGATGTTGCCGCGCTGGAAGCGTGCAGGCTTCGGTTCAGGCCGATATTGATGACCTCCTTCGCCTTCATCATGGGGGTGTTGCCGTTGGTGTTTGCCACTGGGGCAGGTTCAGAAATGCGCCAAGCCCTGGGCATCCCGGTGTTTTCCGGCATGTTGGGGGTGACTTTGTTCGGCTTGTTGTTTACGCCGATTTTCTATGTTGTGCTGCAAGGATGGGCTGAGCGCAGGTCGAATGCCAGTGCTGAACAGAAGGTGGAAGGCCATGATGTCGGGCATTAGTTTTATGCGTTTAGCTAGATCTATATTAAGGGCTACAACACCGCAAATTTTGAGGGCTTCATATGCGGTTTTGGGAGATTTTTACATTTTAAACCTTGATATAACTAGCAAATGTTCAAATAGCCGTCATTCCGGCAGGGATTGCCGGAATCCAGATGCCACGGATGGCATCTATACATTTTTGTCTGATTAAAAATGATCGAACTAACTATTTTTAACGTTAATGAAATCGTTCACATCCCTGTGAACTGGATTCCGGCAATCCCTGCCGGAATGACGGTGCTATTTATGGTCACCATGCTTTTTGCTGGCAGCCGTTTGGCGGGGACACAAATTTCATATCGCACCTTTTTGAACCTAATCCGTAATAGGCTTTCGCTTAGCGCCCTTGCTGGGTTAAGCCTATCGCTTATCGCCTGCGCCCCAGTCGGCCCGGATTATCGCCAGCCCGAATTTCCAACGCCCGCCAAATTCAGCAATGACACGGCCGCCTCCCTGCAAGCGACAAACATCGAGATCCGCTGGTGGGAAGCGTTTCATGACGACACCTTGAATAAGCTTATCGCAGACGGGTTCAAGTCGAACCCCGATATACGGATTGCCACTGCCAAGCTCCAACAAGCCAGGGCATTGCGTTCCGAAAGCGAATTCGACCTGTACCCTACGGTGACGGCCAGTGCCTCCCAAAAATACTTGCAGCGCAGCCAAGGGATATTCGGCAACCGCAACCCAGGGTTTAACTTGATGAACGCGGGTTTTGATGCAACCTGGGAGCTGGATTTTTTCGGGCGGGTGCGCCGCGAGATCGAGGCAAAAACCTATGAGGAAGAATCCTTCATCGCCCAGCGCCGCGATGCCTTGGTCAGCCTGAGTGCTGAAATCGCCCGTAATTACTTTGAGTTGAGGGGTACGCAGCACCAATTGGAAGTCGCCCAAAAGAATGCGGAAAACCAGGCCGCCACCCTGAAATTCACCCAGTCGCGCCTAAGCGGCGGCTTGGGGACGGCATTGGATACGGCGCGGGCGGAGGAGCAGCTTAATTCAACCTTGGCGACCATCCCGCCGTTGGAAACCCGCATCCGAAGCGCCGTCCACCGCATCGCCGTGTTGCAAGGGCAAACCCCGGAAAAACTATACCCGCTCCTTAAGCAACAGACAACACTGCCGCCCGTCCCCAACATAGTCGCTATCGGCAATCCGGTGGATTTACTCCGCAGGAGACCTGATATTGCCAACGCCGAACGCAACCTGGCAGCGGCAACGGCAGAAATCGGCGTTGCCACGGCGGACTTATTCCCCAGGGTGACCTTCAACGGCAATGTTGCCTTGGAAGCACAGACTTTCGCGAGTATGGGCGCATCGGGCGGTAACACCTACTCGTTCGGCCCTTCCATCCATTGGGC
>JBGAWU010000111.1:0-7201 GCA_044227425.1 Methyloglobulus sp. | reverse complement strand
CGATTGTCGGTTATTGCGTGGGCGAACCGTGGAATCAACAAGCTGTATTCAAGGGTATCGGTGTTCCCGTGATCAGCGATTATGAGCTGATGAAGAACAGCGCCGAAAAAATCTTTGTGGTCAGTAAGGAATTTGCCGATAAATACCCGAAAACCCATGTGGCGGTCGTAAAAGCGTTAATCCGCGCGTCGATGTGGTTGGATGCCGAAGGCAACAAGAACCGTAATGAAGGCGTGGAAATGCTGTCGCAAAAACAATATGTCGGTGCGGATTACAACGTGATCGCCAACAGCATGAACGGCACGTTTGAGTATGAAAAAGGCGATAAACGCGATCTGCCTGATTTCAACGTGTTCTTCCGTTACAACGGCTCCTACCCTTATTACAGCGACGCGGTCTGGTTTTTAACACAAATGCGCCGCTGGGGCATGATCAATGAAGAAAAACCGGATTCCTGGTACATGGACATCGCTAAAAAAGTCTATCGTCCCGATGTATACATGACGGCTGCCTTAGCCTTGATCGCTGAAGGTAAAGCAAAAGCCAGCGATTTTCCGGCAGAGAGCGAGTCAGGATTCAAAACCGTTTCCAGCGATTTTATCGATGGCATCGCCTACGACGGCACTAAACCGAACGATTACTTGAAGCAATTTGCGATTGGCTTGAAAGGCAAGCAAAAGGTTTCTGGCGGCAAGATTGTCGAGTAAGGCAAATCCCATTTCATCTTGCACTTTTATTAAAAAGGCAAAATGAGGACAGGGGCTTTAATAAATACCGGATTAACAGTTTATAGAAGGTGGATCATGAGTAACCAGCTCATCAAGTTTTTGAACCTAACCGGCCTGACATGGTTTGTTCCTCTTATCAAAATAGCAGCGGGTGATAACCCCACCATCCAATTGCGGCAATTGTTTTTGATTATGGGTGTCCCGCTGATTGCATTCGCTTTCTTTTTGGGAGCCTGGAGCTTTTCCGCCGCCAAGGTAAATACCAGTCTGGGCAGCATTCCCGGCCCTTCCGATGTATTGCACGAGGCGAAAGGCTTGGTCCAGGAGCATCGGGTCGAAAAGCAAAAAGAAGCCGATTATTACCTGCGCCAAGAAGAACGCAATGCCAAAATCAAGGCCGAAGATCCTTCGGCGGAAATTAAAATCCGCCCGTACAACGGCAAACCGACTTATCTAGACCAAATCCGCACCAGCTTGATCACCGTATTCACCGGTTTCATATTGGCGACCTTGGTTGCCGTGCCATTGGGCCTGTTATGCGGGATGAGTCCGGTTATCAATACAGCGATCAATCCCTTGATCCAGATATTTAAACCGGTTTCGCCGCTCGCTTGGTTGCCGATTGTAACGTTAGTTGTAAGCGCACTGTATGTGACGACCGACGATGCCTGGTTTGAAAAATCGTTTATCACCTCGGCGATTACCGTGACCTTATGTTCGCTGTGGCCGACCTTGATTAATACCGCTGTCGGTGTGTCGTCCATCGACAAGGATTTGGTAAATGTCGGCAAGGTGCTACGCCTTAACTGGAGTACGCAAATCCGCAAGATCGTGATCCCTTCCTCGCTGCCTTATATCTTTACCGGTATGCGTTTGTCTTTGGGCGTGGGCTGGATGGTGTTGATCGCGGCGGAAATGCTGGCGCAAAATCCTGGCTTAGGCAAGTTCGTGTGGGACGAATTTCAGAACGGCAGTTCCAACTCGTTGGGGCGAATTATGGTGGCGGTGTTTACGATTGGCATTATCGGTTTTATTCTCGACCGCATCATGCTGACACTGCAAAAAATCTATTCCTTCGGTAAAGCGATTTAACAGGAGTATATCATGAGCATGGCACTTCACACGACCGATTCCCCTGTGGTTAAGAAAACCACCAACGTGGTTGCATTTAGCGGTAGTACGGTAAAACCCGCCAATACGATGCAGGCCGATACGATAACGGGCAAGGCGCTGCTGGAACTTAAAAATGTTTGCAAAGCCTACGGCGAAGGCAGCTCGCGTACAATAGTCCTCAACAATATTAACCTGCGGATTAAAGAAGGCGAATTCATTGCCATCGTCGGCTTTTCCGGCAGCGGTAAAACTACCCTGATTTCCGCGATTGCCGGATTAATCCAGGCTGATAGTGGCGAGGTATTAAAACAGGGCAAACCGATCACTTCGCCTGGACCTGACCGTGGGGTGGTATTCCAAAATTATTCGTTAATGCCCTGGTTAACCGTTTATGAAAACGTGGCGCTGGCGGTCGATGAAATTTTCAAGGATTGGCCGAAAGAACAACGGAAAGCGCATACTGAAAAATACATCAAGATGGTTAACCTCAGTGCCGCGATGAACAAAAAGCCGGCCGAATTATCGGGTGGTATGAGGCAACGGGTGAATGTCGCCCGAGCGTTGGCGGCCAGTCCCGACATCTTATTATTGGACGAACCGCTCAGCGCGTTGGATGCCTTGACACGGGGTATGTTGCAAGATGAAATTCTGCAAATCTGGGAACAGGAAAAGAAAACCGTTATCCTGATCACCAACGATGTCGATGAAGCCATTTACATGGCTGACCGTGTCATTCCGTTGAATCCCGGCCCGGACGCAACATTGGGTCCTGATTTTATCGTTAACATCGAGCGCCCCAGAAACCGCACCGAACTCAATCACAACGAAGTTTTCAAAAAATGCCGCGCCGACATTACCCAGTATTTAATGACAATCGGCATGGAAAACGCGGGAGCCGACAATCAAACTAAGGTTGCGCTACCGGATGTCCATCCCAATACAAGCAATGATTGGCAACTCGACAGGTCGGCAATACACAGCATTCAGCAGGCGGTGGAAAGGCCACGTTTAAGGTATCTTGAGTTTTCCCAGGTGGTTAAAACTTATCCGACGCCGGATGGAAATAGTTCGGTCAATGTCGTTGAAGATTTCGACTTAAAGGTTAAGAAAGGCGAATTTATTTCCATTATCGGCCATTCCGGTTGCGGTAAATCGACCGTGTTATCCATGGCAGCGGGGCTGACCGACATCTCGGGTGGCGGTATCTTTTTGGATAACCGCGAAATCGTCAGCGCCGGTCCCGACCGGGGTATTGTGTTTCAAGCGCCCAGTTTGTTCCCCTGGTTAACCGCGTTTGATAACGTCATGCTGGGTGTGGATAAAGTTTATCCTCATGCCACTAAATCGGAACGGAACGATATTGTCGAATATAACCTCGCCAGGGTTGGGCTGAATGATGCCATGCGAAAAAAGGCGAACGACCTGTCCAACGGTATGCGCCAGAGGGTCGGTATCGCCCGTGCTTTTGCCTTATCGCCCAAGCTGCTTTTGCTCGACGAACCTTTTGGCATGTTAGACTCTTTGACCCGCTGGGAATTACAGGAAGTGCTCATGGAAGTCTGGGAACGCACCCATGTGACCGCTTTAATCGTTACCCATGATGTGGATGAAGCCATCCTGTTGGCCGACCGCGTCGTCATGATGACAAATGGCCCGCAAGCCAAAATCGGTAAGATTGAAACCATTGACCTACCAAGGCCGCGTTCGCGTAAAGCATTGTTGGGTCATCCCGATTATTACCACTACCGCGAGAGTATTTTGCGGTTTTTAACAGAGTGCGAGCATACGCATTAGCATCTAACTGAAATTTTAAATTTTTGAAAGTGACTTAAAAGGTCAAGGGGAAAGTCATGTCCAAATTTTCACAAACTGCCTTAGCCGCAGCAATACTTATAACGCTTGCCCAACATCCCGTGCAGGCTGGAGTTACCCAAACGGTTGAGGATGCGCTTAATTTTTATCACTACGGCAATAATGGTGCAGTGAAGCTTGATCTTAATTACCGTTGGGAAAATGTTAACGAAGATAATAAACTCGACCCCGCTACGGGATTGCCGCTTACCAAACAACCCGCTACTGCGAATGCGAATACCGCGCGCTTGAGGGCAGGGCTGTTATCGCCGGTCTTTTACGGCATCCAAGGCTATGCAGAGTTTGAAGGCAACTGGGATATGCAACCTGATTTTAATAGCACCCGCAATGGCAAAACGGGTTATTCGACCATTGCCGATCCGGAAAAGGCAGAGCTTAACCAGTTGTGGATCAGCTATAACGGCATACCCGATACCCTCGTCAAAGGAGGGCGGCAACGTATCAAGTTGGACGATGACCGCTATATCGGCAACGTCGGTTGGCGACAAATGGAAACGACTTACGATGCCGTTATGGTTACCCATGCCAATCAGCAATTATTCGGGTTGGTCATCAATGCGGGCTATATCGGCAATGTGCAAACATTTACCGATACCACAGAAAATATTAATGCGCCTATCCTGAATATCAATTATAAAGTCGGCGACTACGGCAATTTGATTGGCTACGGTTACTGGCTGGATTATACGGAGACGGAAAACTACGAAAAATCCAGTGAAACTTACGGCTTACGTTTTACCAATTTCCAAAAACCCGGCGATACCTTGCCGATTACCGACAACCTTGGCGTTGTCTATACCGCCGAATGGGCACATCAGCAAGATTACGGACATGGTCAAACAGATTATGAAGCCGACCGTATTAACCTGATGGGTGGTTTAACGGCGTGGAACGTCACAATTCAAGGCGCGATGGAACAACTCGACGGCTATGGCAAGAATAAAACTTTCGATACGCCGCTGGGTACCAACCACGCTTTTCAAGGCTGGGCCGACCTGTTTTTGGTTACACCCGACAAAGGAATCAGGGACGTGTTCGGTACTGCACATGTGTTGTTGGAAAGGGGCAATATCGTTTTGACTGGTGTTTTCCATGACTTCAGCGATGACACCGGTAGCATTCACTACGGTGACGAATGGAATTTCCAGGCACTCTGGAAATTAGGGAAGCATTACTCGTTGCTGGCAAAATATGCGAATTACAGCGCTGACCATTTCGGGACGGACACCCAAAAAATATGGATGCAAGGAAATATCAGTTTTTAATTTTGTTGGCGAGTGTCGCCCGATTCGTAAAAAATGAGATAGCACGGGAAGTAAAGTCCTATTTGCCGGATCCGATTGAAAGCTATCCTCAAACAGCCGCGGATCGTCAAAATGGCGTCGACCGACAAAGGCGGTGGCGTGATGCCCCCATTGTCTCATGGCGCCAGGGCTGGGAATACCCATAGGCCAAAACAAGAAACGCTCAAGACGTTTGCTGTCGGCGACAATCCCATCTTGTCCATATAAGCTACGGCGATTGCCATCAGCCATAGGCAATGACTGTAAGTTGACAGCATCGTCTAACCGGTAATTGATTCGACAGTCTGGACTTTCGGAAGAAAAATAAATGCGTTCGATGTAATGGTTAGCCGACGCAATACGGATCACTGTTTTTTTGTTCGCTTCCAATTGTAAAGGCTGTTGCGGCATGAAGGGCGGCTCATCAAAACTGGATAATTTTTCAGAAATCTTGGTGTATCGCGTTGGAAAGAACAGGTGATAGCAACCGCAAGCGTGAATGGAGTCAAACATCCAAGGTTTGCCGTCAGTCCCTAAGGTCACTCGCCAGATAATACCGTCTAAATGTCCTCCCAAAAGATCAAAGTCCGATGTTTTTGGCCGGGACGGAAACCAGACCAGGTAATTCAGTTGCGGCAATATGGCGTTACTCATTCGGGTAAATGATAAATACCGGTAAACTGTTGGCTTGGACGTGTCAACATAGGGCGTATTATTCAGGTTCCAGCTGGGAGCGCCTATTTTGTCGTCATTGGATGCCGTGTCGATTTCAAAAACAGGAGCAAACTCATCGAACAACCGCTTTTCCATGGCAGGGTCGATAACGGGAACAGACAATGCGTTGTTTGAAGCCTGTTCCACAATGCCGACAATATCGGTAGAGCTTAAACGGGAAGGAATGTCTGCCGGAGCATAGCGGACCAGATGGCCTTGGACCGGAAGTTTAAGCAAAGGGATGTTATAAATATCACGGGCTTCATCGTGCCAATTTTCTATTCCAAACCTGAATGCCAATGCCGTTAAGGGATAGAAACCGACGATGCGTTGCCACGTTCGGTATTCGGACGGAACAACTGCTTTTTCTTTTAGAACAGCTTGTTCTCCTGTCTCGTCGAGATCGTGTTTACGCATAATGTCCCCGCAAGCATGTAAAGCTTTAATCAGGGTTGGCTTTGCCGGATTGTTAACGTTAATTTTCTGTTCAAGTTTTTGCTTAAGCGAAAGCGGTAAGTTCATTAACTCAACCCGCCAGCCGTCAAGGGCAAGGGTTTGAAGTTGGTCGAGCCAGTTTTCAAAGTGTTTACCCGATACTTCTTTCCGGTAGCTGGAGAGGAACCGGTTAGTACGCAAATAGGGATAACCGGCAATGCGCGCGGATTGGGCATCTTCTACCTTGGCTTGGGTGACCGCCCGCTCAGCGTCATCATATAACCGGGCGCATTGGTATAACGTTGAATGTTCCGGCGCACGTAAATTGAGTTCGAATGGACTCGGGTGTAATGAGCAGCCAGAGAGCATTAATAACAGTAGGGGAAACGTGATTTTTACCATAATTCGATAGCCATTCGATCCTTGGGACAATTGACCGTTCGTCGCTAATGTTTCTTGGGACGTTGCCTGAATGAGAGCCGTCGTTCGCCAATGCCTGTCCGTAAGGCTTCCACATCGAGTTCGTGCTCGAGAAGGTGTAAGACTTCATCGCTGATAATCCCTTCATTCCTAAGTTTTATCAAGGCTAACCGTTCAGCTGTTAAAGTTTCGTGCCGTAATCGCCGGAACGCCTCGGTAACCGCTTTCGTGCATTCGCTCCCCATAGCTTCAGCATCGACAGAACGTTGCCTGCGACGGTCGTAATGCACCTTCAGTTGTTCGATATGGTCAGTAACTACCCAGTCCTCTCGTGCCACATCGTCCAGAAGTGCTAAAGCCGCTGATGCGGCATGTTCGCGCGCATGTTTTTCTTCATGTTCAATACTTCTGTCATCGGCTAACTTTAAATTGCGGATGAACAGAAGGAGCGATAAGCCTTGAATCACCAAGGTAACCAGGATAACCATGAAGGCGATCATAATGATTTCAGCACGATAAGGGAACGGGGTTCCAGCGGCAACGGTTAGCGGCAGGGCTAATGCCGTGGCAAGGGAAACAATGCCGCGCATACCGGCCCATCCGATAATAAGCAAGCTCGACCATGACGAAATTGGG
>JBGAWU010000110.1:0-7250 GCA_044227425.1 Methyloglobulus sp. | reverse complement strand
TCAAACATGAAGCACGGAATGGCTCGAATTTTCGTGCTATGGAATCGCATAAAAACCCCGAACGGCATCGTGATAGCGCTCGATTCGCCGGGTACCGACCAACTCGGTGGCGCTGGCTTACCTGGCTATGTCGATAATCATTTTTGGGATCGGTTCGGTGGGGCGTTGCTACTGACATTGATTAACAGTGCGGCACAAGGCCTATCAAGCTATGTCGGGAATCTAAGTAGTCAAGCGGGCCTTCAGCAGAATTTTAATGGAGGCGGCGGCTCGGCCAGCGCACAAAACGTAGCAACAGAAGCCTTGCGAAACACCATCAATATTCCCCCAACTCTGTACAAAAACCAGGGTGAACAAGTCGGCATTTATGTCGCCCGCGACCTTAACTTTTCGAGCGTGTACGATGTCTCAGCAGCTCAATGATTATATTGCCGGTGAAGTGAACCGGGCAACATCGGTCAATTACCATTTGGAATTTGCACGCGAATGGATGGCCGACAATGAAATTACCGAAGTTGTGGTCAACCGGCCCTCTGAAGTTTGGTGCGAACGACTAAACGTATGGGAAAAGCACGAAGTGCCCGAACTCACGTTCGAACACTTGATGTCTCTAGCGACCGCAACGGCCAAGTTTGCCAATAATGACGTGTCAGACACAAGGCCGATTCTATCGGCCATTCTGCCCGGCGGTGAACGTGTGCAAATTGTACTGCCGCCGGCATGTGAACATGGCACGATCTCGGTCACGATCCGTAAGCCGTCGTTTAATGTTCGAACGTTGGCCGACTACGAAAAGCAAGGCTTTTTCAACCACATTCGGCCAGTGGCCAGCGAACTTAACGAGGACGAAAAAGAACTGCTACGGCTCAAGGAAAGCCATGATTACATCCAATTCCTACGTCGCGCCGTCCAACTTGAAAAAGTCATTGTCGTAGCCGGTGAAACCGGATCGGGCAAAACAACGTTCATGAAGGCCTTGATGCAAGAAATACCATCAAACCAACGCATCATTACGATAGAAGACGTGCCGGAATTGTTCTTGCCATCACACCCGAATCACGTCCACCTGTTCTATCCCAGCGAAGCCAAGGAAGAAGAAAACGCCCTGGTAACGGCTGCGGCCTTGTTAAAAAGCTGTTTACGGATGAAGCCGACTCGCATTCTGCTTGCAGAATTGCGCGGCGGCGAAACATTCGATTTTATCAACGTGGCCGCATCCGGCCACGGCGGCAGCATTACCAGCTTACATGCTGGATCGCCGCAACTGGCATTCGAGCGTTTGGCGTTGATGATTCTGCAAAACCGTCAAGGCCGCACACTCCCCTACCCTGTTATTCGCCGCTTACTGTATTTGGTAGTCGATGTAGTGATCCACGTTCACAACGATATTGAGAGCGCCGCCGGCCGACACATAACCGAAGTATGGTATGAGCCGACGCTAAAACGAGCGCCCGCACCAACAGAAGATAGGCACGATGCCAGCGCATAGCCTGTTTTTCGTTATTTGGCGACCAGAGGCCGGCATCGATCGCGCGGTATTGTCACCAATAGCCGGGCGGGTTGCCCGATGATTATCAATGGAGACAAACACGCGCCCGCCGGCGCCGCTCGCTGTCTCCAAAACATCCCCAACTGGCGACAAGAAAGGCGTTCGAAGAACAACCGATTGTCACCACTACTTATAAGGTCGCCTTTGGCGACAATTTAAGGCTACCTGGTCGCGGCCAGCGTCACCAAGTAGCTAAATAAGGATTGAACTATGGAAATGCCTAAATGGGTTAAATGGTTAATCGGAATCGTGGTATTCGCCGCCGCTACAATAGCCATTGCGTGGCTGGCAGGCTTCGTATTTTTTGTGCTTAGCAAGACAAACCCTTTCGATAAAACCGAATTATCCACTTGGTGGACATACTGGCAATACTATCAGGATGATCCGGTTATCTTTAAACGGCTCAAGGTATCCGGAATCATTGCGGCCGTTATCGGTTATGGAGTACCCCTCTTTGTGATTAGCGATTTAATGCGCGAGGTTCGCACGTTGCACGGCGAAGCCCGCTTTGCGAACACAAGCGAGATAGAGAAAGCCGGACTGTTAGGTAACGTCGGAATCATTGTAGGCAAGTGGAAAGATCGGTTTTTACTCTTTCCTGGTATGCAGTTCGTTCTACTGGCGGCACCGACGCGCTCAGGTAAAGGCGTCGGCATTGTCGTACCGAATTTGTTGAACTTTCCAGAGTCGGTTGTTACGCTGGATGTGAAGCTGGAAAACTTCCTGATTACCTCTAAGTTTCGCGCCCGCCACGGGCAAGAAGTTTACTTGTTCAATCCGTTCGCGGCAGACGGAAGAACGCACCGCTATAACCCGCTGGGCTACATTAGCAATAATCCAAGGCTTCGAGTAACGGAAATCCTGGCAATTGGTTATGCGCTATATCCGGGCGCTAGTAGAGATTCGTTTTTTGATGATACCGCCCGAAACCTGTTCCTTGGCTTGACCTTGTACCTATGCGAAACGCCGGGCCTGCCGCGCACTTTTGGTGAACTGCTTCGGCAATCATCCGGCAAAGGCCAACCAATTAAGACCTATCTACAAAACTTAATCATTTCCCGCAACTACAGGGAAGTTGAGGAAGTGGACGACGACGGGATAATCACAAAAAATCTGGTTCCAATTCTTCATTGGGATGGTAAAGGCCTGCCGCCTCTGTCAATGGAATGCGTGGACGCCTTAAATCGTTTCACCTGCACGTCGGATAACACGTTATCGAGCATTCTCACAACGTTCAACGCCCCGCTGACAATCTGGGTTAGCCCGATAGTCGATGCCGCCACCAGCGCCAACGACTTCGATCTACGAGACGTGCGCAAAAGGCGCATGTCCATCTATCTAGGCATTCCCGCTAACAAGCTCGCCGAAGCCGAATTGTTGCTCAATCTGTTTTTCTCTCAGCTAGTGAATCTCAACACCGATGACCTGCTGTATTCGAAGCCTGAGCTTAAATATCAATGCCTAATGTTGATGGACGAATTCGCCGCGCCTGGCCGGATCGGCATTATCGACAAATCCAATTCCTACATGGCCGGGTATGGTATGCGAATGCTAACCATCATTCAGTCGCCGTCTCAGATTGAGGCCGAACCCCGTAAGGGGTATGGCCGCGAAGGGGCGGGGACGTTGATAACGAATCATGCCTTGCAAATCCTTTATACGCCGCGAAAACAAAGCGACGCAAACGAGTATTCGGAAATGCTGGGCTACTACACGTTCAAAGCAAAAGGGTTGAGCCGGCAACGCGGCGGCCGAAACGAAGGCGGCCACAGTGAATCCGAATCGGATCAAAAACGGGCCTTGATGCTCCCGCAAGAACTCAAGGAAATGAGTCTGCGGAAGCAAATCATTAACCTTGAAAATACAAAGCCCATTCAATGCGAAAAGATCGCCTATTACGCGGATCACGTATTCATTGACCGCCTCAAATCGGTATCGCCGACGCTTGCGGCGTTAGACAACACCCCTATTCGCAACTGGTTTCGCAAGAAAGGTATCACCATCAAGGCAAAGCCATCCAAGGAGCTGTTAGAAGCAACCTGGGGGCGTGGTGAACTGGCAAGCAACATCCCGTTGATCGATTTGGATTTGCACGACGCCATCGTGCAAGAACGCAGTCGGCCAATGACGCCGGCAGACATTTCTAAGGGCATTGATCTTAGCAAGCTCGCCATCGACGCATCGAATATTCCGGTTCCAAACGGACCTGATTTGCAGCCCGAAGAAATCGAAGCGTTTGTAGATGATTTCTTTAACGCCCTCGATGCCGTGAATGAATATAACGAAGACGGCTCCAGTGAGCGCCCCAGCGAAGACGAACTTGCGGCGTTAGATGCTCAAGCAAATCCGGAAACATTAGAAAGCCCAACTTACGATCAAAATGTAATAGAGCTAGTGGAACCTTCAGCCGAAGAACTTGCGGACATGATGGACGAAATTTATCACGCCGATGAAGGGATGAATGAAGCGGAAATGCTGGCAGCGATGGCTGGCGAAGACGATTCTCCAGAATATCCAGACTGGTTAGACGATGCACCAATACTTGATCTAAGTGTGCTTGAAAAGCCTGTCGCATCAAAAGAAGACCGCGAATTATAAGGCATTGACTTTGATTAATGCCCGAAAGGGCGTCTATCAATACGGGCGACGCCCAAGAGCGGCTTTATCGAGAGCCGCATATTTTTATCGACAAGGAGCCTCAACATGACAGACCGCACTACTCAACCAGCAGAACCTAACAGCGCAAGCGGAAAAGAATTAGTCGAACGAATCCAAAACGACTTATCAAAAGCCCAACATCGATACGGAGTGCAAGACCCGTTTAATGATGCAAAATATCTCATTAGCACAGCGAATGAAATGGTTGCCAAGGCCGATGAACTCGGCTTTACACGATTTCAAGGTTATACCGCCGACAGAGGGGTATCGCAAATCAGTAAGATTGATGGCGAATGGAAGCGTGACGACGGCAAAACTCTTGCCGAAGTACAGTCCGGTATCGATCAAGATAGCATTGGTGAAATATCTAGTCGCGCTCAACTGAGGGCGCAAGCTGGACAAGATGTAGACCATGCCATCGACAGAAAATTAGCCCTGGCGGATGCCAGCGCGTTTTTGCGTATTCAAGACCCAAAAATGCAGGAGCTTGCAGCCGTAACAATCGCCGATAACACCCGCGAATTCCCTAATTACAAAACAGGCTTGGAAGTAGCGTATTCCGGCTATTTACGGAATCCGCCCCAAATATCACCTATTGCCGCGCGAGTCTCAGAACTGGACGCCATAAGCGCTGCGCGGGAAACGGCCAACGAAAAAAACATTGTTGAACCGGTGATTGCAAAGGATTTGTTCATTGACGGCGCTGATGCTGTTGCGCGTGCCGCGCAAAATCGTCAGCGTGACCGCGACCAGTTAGCGGGCGAACAAAATCGTCTTGGTGCGCTTGCCGAAGGAAAGCGTATCGATGTCGAAAACCTGTCGGAAAAAGCAACCGAGCAAGATACAGCCAATGACGTTGCCGAACGCACAAGTAATACCGCCGACAGGCAAGGCCAACAATTCACCGAACGGGAGAAAAATCGTCAAATCGAACTGATGGAACAATTACACCATCAATTTCGCGTGTCCGGTGCCAAATTCCACTTTAAAGATCAGCCCGGACAAATCGCCTTTAAGGATAAAGGCGAAAAGATGGTGTCTGCATCAAACGATGAACGAGTGGCTAAAGCAATGGCGACAATGGCAGACGCCAAGGGCTGGAAAACAATCAAAGTATCAGGCCACCCCGATTTTCAGCGCGAGGTTTGGATGGAAGCCAGTTTGCGCGGCCTTGAAGTCCGTGGTTTTAAACCATCGGAGCAGGATATAAAAACGCTTGATGGCCGCCGCGAACATACCATGAAAAACGTCGTTGAACAGGATGCAACGGGGCGCGGTCGTAATATCGCCACAGAACGCCAAGAACCGGCAAAAAAGACAACGGACAAGACAGCGCCACAGGTAGAGACGAAAAAGGCCGTGGAAGCGGATTCTCGCGTATTTAGCGGTCGTGTGCTTGAGCATGGCCCGGCTAAATACAATCACGACCCTGAAGAAAAACAAAGTTATTTTGTGAAGCTTGACACCAAAGCTGGCGAAAAAACCGTCTGGGGAGTGGATCTCAATCGTGCAATGTCTGATTCAAAAGCGAAGCCCGGCGACGAGGTAAAACTCGAATTCAAGGGTAAGGAACGTGTGGTTGTTGAGGCATTAGATCGTGACGAAACAGGTAAAGTCATCGGAAAAAAACCAATCGAGACAAATCGTAATACCTGGGAAGTACAAATTTCGGATAAAGCCAAGGTGGTTGAGGCAGTGGCCGCGACCCTGATCGACTCAAAAGTCAAAGACCCTGTTAATCAACAAATCTTAAAAGCGGCTGTAGGCGCTCGGCTTGTAGAACGTGAGCAGCTCGGCAAAGTCCCCGAAGTACCGATGTACGACAAAAATGCAGCGAAACAGCCAAAGCAACCGGAACAGATAAGCCCTCAAATCCAAAGAACAGAACGCACCCGGTAACGCTGAAATTGTCTTGCAAGACAGTTTCAGCGCGAAAATATTGCGCAATACTTACCAATATATACAATATTGGCACACAAATATTTAGTAAAATGGAGTTCAACAACATGCAAAAAATGGTAGTTATATCTAGTGCGGTCTTCATGGCCGCGTGCTCATCGTTGCCGGTACCGCCAGTTGTTGACGGTAACGACAGACATCCAATAAACAGCCGAGAGACAACCGAACTATTAGCACTTCGCGCTCAATTGGCCCAAACACAGGAACTACTACAATTACGTGAACAAAACATAATACCGCCGGTGGCAATCCATCCAGCGCCAATGCAGACATCGCTAATTACATCGCAAACGGTCAGTGTGCAATTTCCATTCAACGGTACGAAGTTTAACCCAACAACAGACCAAACCGGGGCACTTCTTCCATTATTGACCAACGCTAAACGTATCGTAGTGCGAGGCAGAACAGACGGCCAACACGCGAGCGCCGCCGATGAACAAGTCGCACTGAACCGCGCACTGTCGGCGCAACGATACTTAGTGAATAACGGAATATCGCCTTTGATTATTTCGATAAATTATTTATCAGCTGGCGATTATGTAGCCGACAACAATTCAGCGGCCGGCCGCGCTCAAAATCGCCGCGTTGATATTGATGTTTTCAATTAATTCGAGACTGACTAAGGAAAATAATATGTTTAAAAATTACTTCGCAAGTATTGCGGTAGAACACACTCGAATTTTAAAAACTAAATCGCTATCTATTTGATTTTTTCAAACTTAACTAATAAGAATTGCTGTTCGTTTATGCAGTTGAAGCTGAGACGCTTCGCTATGTGCGACAATATCTCAAAAAACGAGAAAGTGCGCCCAAACGCAGCATTGGCGTCGGTTATAAAGTGATACGAGGCTGGAGTGTGGGAAGCATTTATTAAAACAAGGAACGCATGAAAATCATCAAAAACAGCGGAAACGAGCGGGTCATTGATGAGCTGCGCAAATGCCTTATGGCGCAATCCACGCTCGACATAGCCTCACCTTCGTTTTCGCTTTTCGCCTTCGGAGAAGTGCGGGAACTACTGCATAAGCTCGATAAATGCCGCGTGGTATTGCCCAACGCCAAAGCGGACGATCTAGGCATTGTT
>JBGAWU010000010.1:0-15853 GCA_044227425.1 Methyloglobulus sp. | reverse complement strand
CTTGTTATATTTTTTACTGTGCCGTCAAGGCTGATGGTGTGGTTGCCCGCCGATAAAAAACTGTCGAAAGACCAAAGACCTGTATTGTCGAAACTTATTAAAGCCCCATCCAACTTAACTGTCATTCCAACCGTTTTATTTATAAACTCTTGTACACTCATGACGGTATGTACAGTGGGTGCGCCAGCAATATTAAACACCCAGCTGTCATGCAATGTTCCAGGAGCTATGCCGCCCTTATAAGTGCCAAGCAACCCGTCGAAAGCGCTGCCTGTCGTATCACCAACGTGTCCTGTTGCATTAGGCGCGCTTATCCATGACAAAGTAGCCGCCTTGGCTTGAAACGACATCGCGAAGAAAGCTAAACTCAAAACTAACATTATTTTTTTCATTGAAAATCTCTATTATATTTACTGAGTAGTGAAGTTTTTCATTAACAAAAAGTTCTTAACCCACCGCCCTATTCGCAAACATCCTTCTACAGATAACTGCACTATCCTGGTTAAATGTTACTGTTGAGAGATTTCTGCGTCTGCAAACCTGATAGGTGATATAAATTTTTGCTCGTACCAAAAGCCCCTTGATCACCTTTCTATCAAAAGGCACAGAAATTGCTTTCTGTACGATTATTTTCGCAATATTATTTTACAGACCAGTGACAAAACAATGACAAATCGGTTTATTTGAAATACATTAAAATTACTATTTTGAGCTTATAAATATCACTACAACCCGCCGTCCATGCTCGCCACCTTAATACGGTTTTCAATACGCTACTACGGTGTCGTTATCGCTATTGCCTGGTTAATTTTGATGGTCGGCGGTTATCGCTTCGCCACGGCAGGACTCGATATTTTTCCCGAGTTCTCCCCTAAACGGGTTATTATCCAAACGGAATCCCCAGGGCTTTCTTCGGAACAAGTCGAATTACTGGTAACCCAGCAAATCGAGCTTGCGATTGCCGGAACTATGGGGCTGGAAGCTGTCCGGTCGGAATCCATCCAGGGCTTGTCGATCATTACGGCAATTTTCCCGGAACAAAGCGACCTATTCCGTAACCGCCAGCTCATCAGCGAAAGGCTGGCGAACCTCAAGGCATATCTGCCGGATGGAATTACGCCGGTTGTCGTACCGCTATCATCATCCTCCGCAACTGTGTTGACCTTAGGGCTTCGCTCCGATAAGGTTGACCTGATGGCGCTACGTAGCCTGGTGGATTGGACCATCGTCCCACGGTTGCTTGCCGTTCCTGGAGTTGCCGATGTCAACGTCTTCGGCGGCGACATCAAACAATTGCAGATACAAGCCGACCTTGCAAAATTGAAACGCTTCAACCTGGCGCTTGAAGACATTATTTCGGCAGTTTCGAAGTCTGCAACCATTCATGGCAGCGGCTTTATTGAAAACCTGAACCAGCGTTTTACAGTCCAAGCGACAGGCCTGCCAAAAGCGCCGGAGCAGTTCAACAGCATCATCGTCAAACGGGATAAAGGCCTGAATATTACCCTTGGCGAAGTGGACACCATCACTTTCGCAGCCAAACCACCCATCGGTGCGGCGCAGATAATGGGCGAACCGGGTATCGTCATCATGGCGATAGCCCAGTACGGTGCGAATACTTTATCGGTATCGAAAGCACTTGAGGAAACCTTAGCGGAATTCAAACCTATCTTCGAAAAGCAGGGGATTATTTTTTATCCGCATTTATTCAAACCTGCGGACTATATCGAACGCTCAATCGCCAATCTATCTAAACATCTGCTGGTCGGCGGCATTTTTGTGCTAACGATCCTTTACGGCTTTCTGTCTAACGTCCGCGCCGCCGTTATTTCAGCACTGGCTATTCCCGTTTCCCTATTAGGGGCCGTCATGGTTTTGCAGATTGCGGGGGTTAACCTCAACATCATGGTGCTAGGCGGATTGGCTATCGCGCTGGGCGAGGTGGTGGACGATGCGATTATCGATACCGAAAATATTTTCCGTCGGCTCAGGGAAAACCGGTTGTCCGTCACCCCTTGCCCGGTAGCGGATGTGATTAATGCGGCGTCGCTCGAAGTACGCGGTTCCGTTGTCTATGCCAGCTTTATCGTCGCCTTGGTGTTCGTGCCGTTACTGACATTAGACGGTGTTGCCGGCAGGTTGTTTGCCCCGTTGGGGTTTTCTTATATTTTAGCAATTTTGTTGTCTTTATTGGTCGCCTTGACACTAACACCCGCACTCTGCCATGCGCTTTTGGGACATATCAACCTTGAAGCCAAAGATCCGCCTGTAGTCAACAGCATTAAAAGCGCCTACCGTTCATGGCTGAATTACGCAAACAGCCACTTCAAGGCATTGGTTACATTGAGTTCAATAACCTGCCTGGCCGGTATTTTTATTTTTTTCACGATAGACCACAAGTTTCTTCCAGAACTGCGTGAAGGCCATTACATCGTCCATACCGCGAGCATCCCTGGCACTGCTTTGGCGGAATCCATCCGGATCGGCAGCCGCCTTACGGGGCTTATCGCCGCCATCCCCGGCGTCGAAACTGTATCACAGTGGGCGGGGCGCGCAGAACGGGGCGCGGACACCTACGGCAGCCACTACAGCGAATACGAAGTCCGCTTAAAACCGTCTTCTGGAGCCGAACAGCAAGCCGTATTTGAACAACTGCGTACTATTTTAGCTAAGTTTCCCGGTATTCTTTTTGAAGCCAACACCTTTTTGACCGAACGCATCGACGAAACCATATCCGGCTATACATCTCCCGTTGTCGTCAATATTTTCGGAAATGATTTAACCGACCTTGACGCCAAAGCTCAGCGAATTGCGCAAATCATGCGGGATTTGCCCGGAGCGCGTAACATACAAGTACGTTCCCCGCCGGGTACCCCTTTAATACAAGTCCACCTAGACCTGAACAAGCTTAAATTTTGGGGGGTAACACCCGACCAGGTCATGCTTTGTTTGCAAACAGCCTATGGGACCACAACTGTGGGTAAACAATTCGAAGGCAATAAAGTGTTCGATATTGCCGTTTCGGTATTGCCTGATTACAAAACCAGCATCCTTTCGATCAATGATCTGCCTTTAAAAACTCTCGAAGGGACGATAATCCGTTTGGAACAAGTTGCAGACATCAGGCCCAATACCGGGAGATATAATATCTTGCGCCAAAATTCTCAGCGTAAGCAAACCGTAACCGCCAGTATTGACGGCGACATGGATGCTTTCATGCACGCACTTAAAGCCCGAGTACTGGATACCATCCCATTTACCGCCGATACTTACCCAGAATTTACCGGTGCCGCGGTAGAACAAGCCAAAGCACGTAACAAGCTTATTTTTCATTCGCTGTTAGCCAGCGTTGGGGTATTGATTTTGATCTACATCGGTATCGGCAATTTTAGGTATGTCTTATTAACCGTTGCAAACCTGCCGTTCGCCTTGGTCGGCGGCGTGATAGCGGTTGTTTTAACCGGTGCGCCATTGTCCGTCGGCTCCGTTGTCGGTTTTGTAACCTTGTTCGGCATTACCGTCCGGAACAGCATCATGCTGTTATCGCATTGCCAATACCTTGTCGATCATGACGGTAAACCGTGGAACTTTAAAACCATCACCCTCGCAGCCCAAGAACGGCTGCCTTCCATTTTAATGACTGCACTTGTCACAGCCCTCGCAATGTTCCCGATTGCTTTCAATAGCGACAATCCGGGGTCTGAAATCATGGGGCCGATGGCCGCCATCATCATTGGCGGTTTGTTCTCCTCAACCGTATTGAACCTGTTGCTCCTGCCTTGCTTGTTGGCGCGTTACGGAAAATGGAGGGAAATCGAAAGCCATTAAGCCTTATAAGTTTCTTCCGATGATACGGAAAAGCTATGGGAGTTGGAAGCAAACAGCAAAAGCCATAAGGCTTATTTTTTGGAATATTCAGTCAAATTTGAATAATTTAGCCAGCAGCAGCGGATTTTCTAAATACTTTTCACGTTCGGCATTATCCATTGCAAAGCGCTCTAATATGCTGGGGATTGTATCCGTTGGCAAAGATTTACTAAATAGCCAACCTTGTACGCAGCCAACCTTGGCGTTTTTTAATACATTTAAATCTTCCTTATTTTCGACGCCTTCACAAATCAATTCAACGTCAAACAATTCGCAAATACCTCTAATACAATTAAAAATCCCCTCTATATAGGTATTGCTTGAAATATTATGGATAAACTGCCTGTCAATTTTAATCCGGTCAAACTTGACAGATTGAAACGAAGAGATATTGGACATTCCCGTACCAAAATCATCGATCGATATTTTTAAACCTAAAAAATGAATTTGCTTGGTGATCATTTTAAAAGCTTCCGGCTGCTCGATAAAGCCGTTTTCAGTAATTTCAATTTCAATTTTATCCCTTGGAATTGAAAACTCATTAAGGATGTGATCGATTTCTTCTATTACACCCAACCGCATCAAGGTTGTCCGGGAAAAATTGTTGGCGATTAAAACCACTTGCAGTCCTGCATCGATCCATGACCGCAGCGCTTGACAAGATTCGCGGAACATCATCAGGTCTAGCTTATGGATGAGGCCGTTTTTCTCGGCTAAACCAATAAAATGATGGGCGGGTATTAAGCCTAAGCGCGGATGTTGCCAGCGGGCTAACGCTTCTAATCCGACTAATTCGCCGGTTAGAAAGTTAACCTGCGGTTGAAAGTGCAGTCCAATGTTACGATATTTTGACCGTTGCTCAATTTCTCGATTTAAATCGGCGATCAATTCCCTTTCTTCATGGTCCGTCAATGTATAAATCCGCACTGAAGACCGTTGGTTATTATTAGTATTTAAGGCGGCGTTCTCTGCCTGCTCCAGCAGGGAAGTCACATTAGCACCGTGGTCTGGATACAATGTTACGCCTACCGTCGACGGGAGATATATTTGAAATTCGTCTACAGGAAACAGCCCATTCAAAAACTTGTGTATTTCTTCAAGTTTTTTTGCCAATTCGAAATAATGATCGCAAAAAAATGCGAAGACATACTTACTGAAACTAATTTTTGCGTAATAATTCGTATAGCCCAGCTTTTCCTTCAACATATCGGAGAAATCCCTGACTAAGTTATCCGTCGCTTCTCGCCCATAAATCTTATTGAATCGATGGATTCCATGTATTTTCAGAAAACAGAACGCAATTTTTTCCTCTGCATGATTGAAATTATCGGCATTTAAAACAGCACTATCGATATTTTTGACTTTCCCTAAGCGACATCTTTCATTGATTATGGCTTGCATATTTTGTTTGAACATTGCAAGGTTCGGTAATCCGCTTTGTTCATACTGATAACGGACATCGAGCAATTTACACACATGCAGCGCAAGTCCCTTCATTAAAATAACGTCGCTGTCCTGGAATGTACGCGGTATTTTGTCCATGACCCATAACGTGCCAAGACAATAGCCGTTGTTAATAAGCGCAGCCGCTGCATAAAAACGTACGCCATGCTCAATTACCAGGGGATTTTGGGAAAACCGTACGTCTTCTTTAGCATCGTTAACACAAAAGAATTCCTGGTTTGAATCCACAGCGCTCGCACAAAACGCACCTTCGCGAGCTAAGCAGTTAAACGCAACCCCTTGATGTGCTTTTAACCAAACATGAGAAGTATCAACCAAACTTATCCCGCCGATGGGCGCATTCATCAGACGGGTAAGCAATGCCACAATCTGGTCAAAAATTTCCTCGGTTACATCATAAGTGACCGCATATCTCGATAGCTCCCGCGTACGCAGTATTTCGTCTGTTTGTACCATGTGGGTATTAATTCGTACTCAAGTTCCTATTCAAATATTTCCCGGAGCAGTACAGAAAAAGTCGGTTAGTATCCGCCAACAGGCCATCCAGGGATTAACTAATTGTTTTCACACTAAATAGCATAGTCTACAAGATCGATCAATACAAAAACTATAACCTGATCACATATTATCCAGAATCGCCTGCTTAACCGCATTCAATTCCGGTTCAATCGTCACCATCCGTGCCGAGGAGCACTGTTTGATAGCAGTGTCAGGGTCTTTAAGGCCATTGCCGGTCAGGGTGCAGACGATGGTGCTACCTTCGGGGATTTTACCGGATTTGATATCTTTGACCGCACCAGCTATGGAAATAGCCGAAGCCGGTTCGCAGAAGATACCCTCGTATTGGGTGAGCAGTTTTTGCGCGGCAAGGATTTCCTCATCGGCGAATTTATCGAACCAGCCGCCGGATTCGTTATGCGCAGCCCAAGCCAAATCCCAGGACTGCGGATTACCGATGCGGATGGCGGTGGCGACGGTTTCTGGATTTTCCACCGGATGACCTGCCAAAAACGGCGCCGCGCCTGCCGCCTGATAACCGCACATGACCGGGCGTTTGTTGGTGACGGCTTTATGCGTCTCGCTGTCTGTCGAATATTCCTTATACCCTATCCAATACGCGCTTATGTTACCGGCATTGCCGACCGGCAGGCAGTGGTAATCGGGCGCATCGCCCAAGTCGTCAATGATCTCGAACGAGGCCGTTTTCTGCCCTTGCAAACGGTAAGGATTAATGGAATTAACGATGGTGACCGGCGCATGGCTGGCGATTTCTTTCACCAGATTCATGCCCTGGTCGAAGTTGCCGTTGATCTGGATGATAGTCGCGTCGTACATCAGGGTTTGCGCCAGCTTACCCATCGCAATCTTGCCGTCGGGGATTAACACGAACGCCTTAATGCCCGCCCGCGCAGCATAAGCCGCCGCCGAAGCGGAAGCCTTCAAACTTGACGTAAATAGTGACATCCTTACCGATCAACTTGGGAATATTTTCCAGTTTAATCAAGGGTGTATTGCCTTCGTTCAAGGTGATGATGCGGGTGTCGTCGTTGACGGGAAGGCGGTCGCGGTAGCGGTTGATTAGGCCGCAGTAGTGTTGGTTATTATTAGACATGTAGTTTTTGTAATTTTAATGTTTCGGTTAACTAATTAATGGCTATTGCGCCCTGTAGTTTTAGGATGACTCATTGAAGCACGTATCAATTTCTGTGTGAAAAAATGTGAGTTGGGTTAGGCGTGTAAAATATCCGTCTTAACTAAATGCACAAAACCGAATGCGCGTCGCAACCTAACATGTGGTGTTTGACTTACCGCCTAAAGGTGGGTTACGGCGTACGGATAATTTGTTAATTATTTTGGCATAAATTGCTTAGTGCTCCTAACCAAACCTACGAGCTTAAACTTACCTCAACCTACAAGTTTGCTACTGTATACGTAAAGAAGAAGGTGGTAGCAATACACTATTTGGAGGCTGTGATGAAGGTATGCTCGTATCTGTTGGTGATAAGGACAAATTCGCGATTGAGTTCTGTAATTCTCGATTAATCCCTATGATTTTAGTAAAAACTACTTTGCATGAAGGATTATCTTTGGCTGATGCATTCACCTCATTTAGCATAGTGCTAATACCAACAATTTTTTCATTCGTATCACTCAATACCTTGTTTTTTTTATCTAAATCAGCCAAAGTTATTTCGTGAGCTTCTTTTATTTCATTAAGAATACGATCTTTGTTATTTAAATCATTTAATGTCAAATTTTGCGCTTGCCTAGCTTCAGTTAGAATTCTATCTTTTTTTTCCAAGTCAATTTTTGTGTCATTTAAAGCTTTTTTAAGTTCAATAATTCGAAAATTCGTATTTTCAAACTCTTCCCGACTTGTAGCCTGATATTCTTCACTGTTTTCTCTTAAATTATCTTGAATTTTATTTTCCGCTAAAGCCAATTGATTTTTCAATTGAACAACATTGTCTCGAGCAATAGAGAGTTCTTTTTGGAAACTTATTTCTCTCATTTCTGAATTATTTAACTTTTTTTGTAATTCCTCATTAAAGTCTTTTGTTTCATACCATTGCCATATGCCCCAAGCACCAACAATAATACCTAATACACCAACAATAATACCTAATACACCAACTAATGGGTTAATTATCTTAAATAATTGAATTACGCTTATCACTTTCACCTCATATATTAAAGCCGAAAGGCGCACTAACTAACGGACAGTGCACCTAATTGTTAGGCTATTATTGCAATTGCTGAAAATGTTGGATGGAATCCAAATCATGTTTTTCTGCCGCTTGGGCATTATAAAGATCCCACCGGATTTGCAGGTTGAGCCAGAAATCCGCCGATAACCCGAAAAACTTGGCTAAACGTAAAGCGGTACTGGGCGTTACCCCGCGTTTTTGGTTTACGATCTCATTAACCCGTTGATAAGGAACGTGAATAGCATCGGCAAGGTCGCGCTGGCTGATGTTCATGGGTGCAAGAAACTCATCCCGAAGCATTTCCCCGGGATGCGTGGGTGTCCTATTGGTTGGAATGCGAACCATAATGCGCTCCTAATGGTAATCGGTGATTTCGACGTTGTAAGGGCCGGTTTTTCCCCACCTAAAACAAATCCGGTACTGTTCGTTAATGCGGATACTGTATTCGTCTTTTCTATCGCCCGAAAGGCTTTCAAGCCGATTGCCGGGCGGAATTTTTAGTTCTTCTAACGATTGCACAGAATCCAGTTGATCGAGTTTTCTTGCCGTAACCTGCCAGAGCGTTTGAGGACAGGCTAGGCGTGCGGCTTTTGAGTTGATGCCATTGAATATATCCTCGTTGGCTTGGTCTTTGAACGACTCAATCATAGGGGTATGATAGCATGGATTCCATGCTATCATGTAGGCGCATTAAACCTAACTTGATTTACCCCAACGTCTCCAACCTTATCCGATTGATTTTACCGCTGATGGTCGGCAAAGCTTCCATTTCGTCGATGGCGGCATTCATTTCTTGTTCCAGCGTGATTTGTGTCAGCAAAATGACTGGCACCAGGGCGCAATCGTCGATCGGCTTAAGCTGGATGATAGAGTCGATGCTGATGTGGTGCTGCGCTAAAATCCGGGTGACATCGGCCAACACACCGGGCTTGTCTTCGGCATTTAGCCGCAAGTAATACGAGGTCTTAAACTGCTCTGGCGGCAACACAGGAACATCGTGAAGGGCATCGGCCTGAAACGCCAGATGCGGCACCCGGTTTTCCGGGTCGCTGGTCAATGCGCGCACCACATCGATGATGTCGGCAACGACGGCGGAGGCGGTCGGTTCCGCGCCCGCACCAGCGCCGTAAAATAAGCTAGGCCCGACGGCATCGCCATAGACTAAGATGGCATTTTTTACGCCGTCCACGTTGGCAATCAGGCGGCGTTCAGGGATTAATGTGGGGTGTACTCGCAATTCAATACCATTGGCGGCTTTTCGGGCAATGCCTAAGTGTTTAATCCGGTAACCTAATTCTTCAGCATAACCGACATCTTCTCGGGTAATGCGGGTAATTCCTTCGGTGTAGACTTTGTCGAATTGCAACGGAATGCCGAAGGCAATAGAAGCCAAAATCGTCAACTTGTGTCCCGCATCGATGCCTTCGACATCGAAGGTTGGATCGGCTTCGGCATAACCCAGTGCTTGCGCTTCTTTCAGCACATCGTAAAAATCGCGGCCTTTGTCGCGCATTTCGGTGAGGATGAAATTGCCCGTGCCGTTGATAATGCCTGCCAACCATTCGATGTGATTGCCGCTCAACCCTTCACGGATGGCCTTGATAATCGGGATACCACCCGCCACCGCTGCCTCGAATGCGACTATCACGCCTTTTTTGCTGGCTTCTGCGAAAATTTCGTTGCCGTGCAACGCAATCAACGACTTGTTGGCGGTGACCACATGCTTGCCCTGCTCAATCGCCGCCAGCACCATGTCTTTCACCGCACCCGCGCCACCGATCAACTCGCAGACAATGTCGATTTCCGGGTCGTTGATAATTTCGTAAGGGTCTTGTGTCAGCATAATGCCGGTCGTATCGCAAATCCTCGATTTGGTTAAATCCTTCGTCGATGCACGGGTGATGACAATCTGCCGTCCAGCGCGACGAGCGATCTCTTCCGCGTTGCGTTTGAGCACGTTAACTGTGCCGCCGCCGACCGTGCCTAGTCCAATGATGCCTATTTTTACGGGTTTCAAATCAAGCCCCCAACTTTTTGATCTGTAAAAAATAAAACATTATACAACCCCATCCTTCTTCATCATCTGCTTTATTCCCCTGATCGCCTGCCGGGTACGATGTTCGTTTTCGATTAGGCCGAAGCGGACGTGGTCGTCGCCGTATTGGCCGAAGCCGACGCCGGGGGCGACGGCGACTTTTGCTTCAATTAACAGTTTCTTGGAAAACTCCAGCGAACCCATCTCCAGATAAGGTTCAGGGATTTTCGCCCAGACAAACATGGTGGCTTTGGGTTTTTCCACCGGCCAGCCGATGGAATTCAAGCCTTCGCACAGCACATCGCGACGCTTGCGGTACATGTCGGCGATTTCGTGGACGCAATCCTGCGGACCTTCCAGCGCGGCGATAGCGGCGATCTGGATGGGTGTAAAAGTGCCGTAGTCGAGGTAGGATTTAATCCGCGCCAATGCGCCGACCAATTCCTTGTTGCCGCACATAAAACCCACGCGCCAGCCGGGCATGTTGTAGCTTTTGGACATGGAGAAGAATTCGACTGCTATGTCCTTGGCATCCGGCACTTGCAGGATGGATGGCGCGACGTAACCGTCGAACACGATATCGACATAAGCGATGTCATGCACCACCCAAATGCTATGCTCTTTCGCCAACGCGATAATCTTCTCGAAGAAATCCAGTTCGACGCAGCCGCTGGTGGGATTGCCGGGAAAATTGAGGATCAGCATTTTCGGTTTGGGCCAAGATTCGACGATGGCTTTTTCCAGTTCCTCGAAAAAATCGATGCCCGGCACCAAAGGCACATGGCGCACATCCGCGCCGGCAATCACCACGCCGTAAGGGTGGATGGGATACGCCGGGTTCGGTACCAGCACGGTATCCCCCGGTCCCAATGTCGCTAACGCCAAATGCGCCAAACCTTCTTTGGAACCGATGGTCACGATGGCTTCCGAATCCGGGTTCAGTTCGACATCGAAACGATTTTTATACCAGTTGCAGATCGCCCGTCGTAATCTTGGAATTCCCTTGGATACCGAATAACGGTGCGTATCCGGCCGCTTGGCCGCCTCAAGCAATTTGTCGAGAATGTGGTCCGGCGTGGGTTGGTCCGGATTGCCCATGCCGAAATCAATGATGTCCTCGCCCGCCGCCCGCGCTTTGGCTTTCAGTTCGTTGACGATATTAAAAACGTAAGGGGGTAAACGGCTTATGCGGTGAAATTGTTCCATTAACAGCTCTTGCTAGACCAGAATTTTAAAAGGTTTTAAATAACCGGCCTAAATTACTGTTACTAAAACGAGATGTCAAATCGGCTTACGGCTCTGGCTCCTCTTGGGCAATATTAAGACTCAATGTTTAAACTAAATGCGCCCAAAGGTCATGCTCGTCGGCTTCTTCGATTTCCACTTCGACGAATTCGCCGACTTTTAAATGCGTTGCACCGTCGATAAACACCAAACCGTCTATTTCCGGCGCATCTTTTTGGCTTCTAGCGACTGCGCCTTCTTCGACGACTTCGTCAATCAGCACGGTTTCGATATTTCCTATACGCCGTTGCAAGCGACCGGCACTGATCTGGGATTGCAACTCCATGAAGCGGGTTAACCGTTCCTGCTTAATGTCTTCCGGCACAGCATTCGGCAGTTCATTGGCAGCAGCACCTTTGACTGGTGAATACGCAAAGCATCCCACCCTGTCCAGCTGCGCTTCTTCAAGAAAATCCAGCAACTCTTCGAACTCTTCTTCCGTTTCGCCCGGAAAGCCGACAATAAACGTGCTTCTCAGCGTAATATCCGGGCAAATCTCCCGCCATACCCTGATCCGCTCCAGATTGTCCTGGCTGGCGGCCGGGCGTTTCATCAGTTTTAGTATACGGCTGTTGGCATGTTGGAATGGAATATCAAGATAAGGCAAGATCAATCCATCCGCCATTAATGGAACGATGTCATCGACATGGGGATAAGGGTAAACATAATGCATCCGCACCCAAATCCCCAAGTCGCCGAGGGCTTCCGCCAAATCATAGAAACGGGTCTTGATCGAACGCCCCTTCCAATACCGAGGTTCGTATTTCAAATCCAGGCCGTAGGCGCTGGTATCCTGGGATACGACCAATAATTCTTTAACGCCAGCATCGGCCAATCGCCGAGCTTCCAGCAACACGTCATCAATCGGCCTGCTAACCAGATCGCCGCGCATGGACGGAATAATGCAGAATGTGCAGCGGTGGTTGCAGCCTTCCGAAATCTTCAGGTAAGCATAGTGTTTGGGCGTTAACTTGATGCCTTGCGGCGGTATCAAGCTAAGAAAAGGATCATGCGGTGGCGGCAGATGTTCGTGCACCGACGCGATCACTTCGTCAAGCGCATGTGCGCCAGTCACCTTCAATACTTGCGGATGGCGCGCCCGAATCTCGGCTTCCCGTGCGCCGAGACAGCCGGTAACAATTACGCGTCCGTTTTCAGCCAGCGCTTCCCCGATGCTGTCGAGCGATTCTTCCACGGCGGAATCGATAAACCCGCAAGTATTTACTACCACCAGATCCGCATCTTTATAGGTTGCAGAAATGGTGTAGCCTTCGGTACGGAGTTTGGTCAAAATCCGTTCGCTATCGACCAATGCCTTAGGGCAACCCAAGCTGATGAAGCCTATGTTTGGTGATGTCATAAGATTTTAATTTCCAACAAATTTGGTTAGGGAGTTAGCAAAACAACCGCTAACCTGCGGATGCGAAGATAGGTATCGACTCGGCAATTGTTAAAAAATACGGGCCGAAATAAAGAAATACAGCAATGATTCGAACGGATTAGATATAGCGGAAGCCATTAATAAAAACTAACAGTTCCTTCCGCTACGGCTAGAAAAACGGGCAATTAACCTTTTACCGCTTCGGCAATGGGGTTAAATGCCTCAACTTTATCCCTGCCTGTTTTTACCAAATCAACACCGGTATTCACGATCATTTCACAAAGTCCGGGCGTTTTATAAACGATCAGGCACAAATAACCGACCGCAGGAATGGCAATCAGTGCACCGATAAAACCATGGATACCCACTAAACCCATTAATTTAACAAGAATGGCAACAGCATCTAATGGCACTAACACCAGTGCGCCGAAATACGTGATTACCACAAAAGTAAACACCGAAAACACAACAAATTGGAGCAGCCTAACTAATATGTAGTTTATTTTTTTCATTGGTCTTATGAGAATCAAGAAAAGAGATTACGCAAGATTTTCAGGTAGTTGAAGCAACTTGCACGAAGATTTGATTTAATCTCGTAATTATACCGTGAAAGCGCTTAAACCGTCTCTACTTTTCTAAGGAAGAAGGGATGCAAGATAGCACCTGAAATAAAACCGCCGATATGCGCCCACAATGCCGCACCGCCTTCGCCTTCGGCATAGGATGAAGTTGTTATCTGCCAAAGTTGGAAAATAACCCACAACCCAAGAAAAGTAACCGCAGGTAACTGCACTACAATCGGGAAAAAATAACAGATCACGCGTTCAAATGGGTAAAGAAAATAATAGGCTGCCAAAACTCCGGCGATAGCACCGGATGCACCAACCACAGGAATAGTCAGCGTGGGTGCGCTGTACCACTGCATCATGGTAGCCAACAGTCCGCAGATTATATAAAACGCCAAAAATCGCCATGGCCCCATCCTGTCTTCCACATTATCGGCAAAAATCCACATGAACCACATGTTAAAGATGATATGCATCCAGTTACCGTGCAGAAATAAACTCGTCAAAAAAGACAGGTAACCGTCAAAAGGCATCCCATTTTGCAACCCCCATTCCGGATTGGCGTAACGGTTAGGCACCATTCCATAAAGATAAATCAGCTTTGTGCTAAGTTCGTAAGGCATAAGCTGCATGGCAACAAAGATGAAAACGCATACACCGATCAGCCCCCAGGTAACATAAGGCGTTGAATTGCATGGCGCTGTATCTCTTATCGGAATCATCAGGTTAATCTCGCAGAAATTGACTCACTAAGCTTAACGTTTATCGGCAAATTCGCAACCACAAACTGAATTAATCATTGCGCCAATCGATTCTGTTTATAATGGTGCTATATCCGACTATTTCAAAGAACCACCTTGATTTCAACCCTTTCGATGCCAGATTCAGCGGCTGTTAATGTCACCTTCGCCGACTTCAAACTCGATAAACGCTTGCTAAAGGCGGTTAAAGACTTGAAGTTCAACCAGCCAACACCCGTCCAGGAGCACGCCATCCCCGCTATCCTGGAAGGACGGGACTTGCTCGTTAGCGCTGAAACCGGGAGTGGCAAAACTGCCGCTTTTTTGCTACCGGCGCTACAACAACTGATTGCAGCGTCGCCGATCACCAACGGCATTGCCGCCTTAATTCTTTGCCCGACCCGCGAACTGGCGCAACAAATTTTCGAACAATGCCGTCTGCTCAGCAAATTCACCCCATTTAAAACCGGCTTGATTACCGGTGGTAGCGATTTCAAACGCCAACAATATTCGCTACTTAACGAAAACAATATCATTATTGCGACGCCGGGCCGCTTACTGGAGCATTTCGAATTAAAAACCGACTATTTTCAGGATTTAAGCCTACTGATTTTGGACGAAGCCGACCGAATGCTGGATATGGGTTTCAGCGACGACGTGCTCGAAATTGCCCGGCACTGCAACAGGGATAGGCAAACACTCTTATTTTCAGCAACGTTAAACCATTCCGGCGTCGTCAAGATGGCCGAAAAGGTACTCAATAATCAATCTGTTATTGCCCTTAATACGCTTCAAGACGGACACGATAATATTACGCAACAAATGGTTTTGGCAGACGACTATGAACACAAATTGAAACTCTTAGCTTGGCTGCTACAAAATGAAAACTTCGATAAAGCGCTGGTATTTACCAACACCCGTTTACGGGCGGTGGAACTTTACGAAGCCATGCGCGCAACCGGCATCCGCGTAGGAATATTGCATGGCGAAATGGATCAAAAAGACCGAAATCGCGTCATGGCGCTGTATCGGGACGGCATCGTCAATACCTTAATCGCCACCGATTTAGCCGCCCGCGGCCTGGACATCAAAGGTATTAACTTAGTCATCAACTTCGACATGCCAAGAAACGGAATCAATTACATCCACCGCATCGGCAGAACCGGACGCGCCGAGGAGCATGGCATCACCATTGCTTTAGTCAAACACACCGAATGGAACCTCATGTCGGGTATCGAACGTTTTTTGAATCAAAAATTTATCCGCCGGACGATCAAAGAACTGGAAGGCAGCTTCAAAGGTCCGAAAAAGCTCAAAGGCTCCGGTAAAGCCGCAGGTAGTAAAGACAAAAAAGAACCGGCTAAGAAGGCAACTATAAAAAAGGTTAAGGCACGGGAAAGGGATAAAAAAAATGTGGGGAAACGGCGTGTCCCGAGTAATAAACCGGACACAGATTCATAAAAAGCACTGGAAACTGGACGAGGTTTAGAATCTCGTCCAGTTTTTCTTTTAATTACAGATCAACTGAAGATAGTAATAGCCAATCGTAATCCTCGTTTAGTTTATGTCAGGTGTTTCACTGTGCACACTTATCCGAAAGTTGTCGAAACGGGCAGTATAATCAGACCGTAAACTGCCAATACCACCTTCAGCACCGCCATCAAATCGTGCGAAGACGCCCATTGTTCCGCGTAATAGGACATCATTACGAGGCGCTGGCGTATCACACAGAAAATGCTCGTCAATGAAATACAAAGTTTTATCGCTGGTAAAGTTATGAAGTATAGTGATGTGATGCCACCGATTGA
>JBGAWU010000109.1:0-7262 GCA_044227425.1 Methyloglobulus sp. | reverse complement strand
AATATCAACGGATTTTTCAATTGATCGTGTTTCCATTTGCTGGACCTCTTAAACTTAATGGTATAAGTACCCATACCTGCCGGGCTTATATTAAATACAGTAGCGGCAGATAAGACCCTTGAAATCTTTACTTTGGAGCTGTTTTTAATGCACTTGAATCACTAGCGGCTTTGGTTGTTCTTTTTTAATCTGGAAATTGGTTTCGCCTGATCAGCCCATCATTTCCGACAATTTAGGCCGACTGCCGTTGGGTTCCATCCACCTTAGGTATTCGGCTATATATTTTGGGTTTCCTAGCGCCGGACTCATCCCCCAACGCCCCAAAGGTTCGATGCCGAACTTAACGACGCCGATATGCTGCGACCGGTCTTTATCGATAAGCGGGTCGGTAAAACTAAAACCGAGTTGCTTTCTCAGCGATTCGATATCTGATTTTTTCCCGGTCAAAAATGTCCAGCCCGGTTGAATATGAAAAAGTTCGGTATAGGCTTTTAACATTTCCGGCGTGTCGTGTTCCGGCTCTAACGTAATCGAATACATAAAAATATCCCGGCCAACCCTGTCGCCCAATTCTTTTTGGACAAGCTTCAAGTTCGCGGTCATGCCTGGACAGATGTCCCCGCACCGGGCATACATAAAATTGATCATCACAGTCTTATTCTTGACGAGATCGTCATAAAACTTTACAGCTTTGCCTTCATGCGTAACGACAGGCACATTAGGGAACATTTTTTGTCTTCGCAAAACAGGATCCGCCTTGGTCGCAGCTGCGCTATCGAACCGGGACGAACTCGCAGGTAAGGTTGACAAAGCAGCCGCACCCAATGAAGCTCCTGCCAAATTTTTAATAAAGTCTCTTTTGTTCATACTTATTTTCCTCTTTATTGCCGGTTGGCTATATTATTTGCCAGCGTTAGGGTCGTCTGAAGGCACAATCTTAAAGCGAATCATCATTGAATGGTCTTCGTGGACAACGTTGTGGCAATGCATTGGATAATCGCCGTACCAGTCCCTGAATTCCATATACATCGTCAATTTTCCGGTTCCCGCTGGGCCTTGGGCGCCTTCGCCTATCCTGACCACGTCTTTCCTGGATAAATCGTCTTCAGCGGGGAATTTGTCGTTCCGGCTAATGACCTGGAATTCTTCGTGATGGGTATGGATTGGATGAGCCCAGCCGCCGCCCGAGTGGAATGTCCATTCTTCCGCGGTCCCTTCAACGGGATATGCGCTGATTATGGTAGGGTCAAATAACTGCCCGTTGACCGTCCAGGCGCCATTAGATGTATCGAAGCTCCAATTGCGTTTTCTGACGGCTGGGTTTGCTGCCCGGTTTGGCATTGGCACCATGACTTGGTTAATCAAATCGGCTATCGGGGCGCTGTTATCGACCGCATCACCGCCAACGATAAATTTCAATAGCTTGGTATTGTCGCTGGAAGGCAATATTTTTCCGGTAGGGCCTTTTCCGTTTAATTGCTCAAGCCGGTTTTCCAGATAAATTACGGTTCCCGGCGGATATTGGCTGAAATCGACAATCACGTCGGCGCGCTCCGCCACGCCTAAACGGATGCTTTTGACAATTTGCGCTTTAGGTAACAGGTTGCCGCAATTGGCGATGCGGATAAATTTAGCGCCATTGCTGAGCGATAATTCGATGAACCTGGAAGGGCCTGCATCCAAGAAACGGAAACGGTATTTGCGGCGCTTAACTTCAAGATAGGGTTTTATTTTAAAATTAACCGTTTGTCGGTCGCCGAGGATACCTTCAAGGTTGAAAGTATCGAAAAACATTTGGCCGGTATAATCGAAGAGCTTGTCGGTGAATAACAACGGAATGTCGTATTCGCCGCTGGGTAAGCGTAATCCGGTGGTTTCGTCTCCGGTATCCAGATTTATGTCATCGCTGAATAAGGTATAGAAAGACGCCATACCTTTGTAGACATTTTGTGCCGTAAAGTCGAAGCGATGGTCGTGAAACCAAAGGGTGCTCTGGGTTTCTTGCCAATCGCCTGGGCAATGATAGCCATTTCGTTCGGTGCCGTTGATGTGGGTGCTGGCGAAACCAGCCCTAATATTCGGATACCAAAAATCGTACCATTTGCCGGGATCCCAGAAACGTAGCGGGCCGCCATCCGACTCTGGCGGGTTATGGGCATTATGGAGATGTGGGGACATTTGGTTTAAACCGAAACCTTGGTTATCCCTGCCGTCCTTCGGCAAGTCGTTGTACATCCGCATGAGTATGGGTGAACCGTAATGGGCATTGATCCTCAAAACACCCGTAGCGAATTCGCCTTGGGTATTAGGGTTCATGTCGACATACGTCCAGACTTTTGAATTAAATGAACTATATTCAGCCGCTGAATAGAAATTCCAGTCGATTTCCTTCGCGATTAATTCATATTTTGTACACGCATCTAATCCGCCTAGTTGATCCCAGCGCTGATGCTCTTCTATTCGTGCTTCATAGAAATCTTCCTCGATTTCTTCCAGTGTTGACGGATCGATATTGCCGGGGTTTTTCATGAAGTGTTTTTCAAGGCACTGGCCTTTTTCGGGTATCGGCCCTTTGAATGTTGCCGTTGGGACACAGGCTTTTGGAATGGGCAGCGGCTCTGTCCACGGCATTTTGCAAGGAGGGCTGATCAGCGTGACATCCTGAGCTTGAGCAAAATCTGGTAATAGATTTTTGCCGCCCACCATTGCCAGTCCACCCACACCGGCAGTCAAGCCCATTTTAAATAATTCCCGTCGGGTCAGTTTTGCATCCTGTATATCCCTGACTTCCTGTATATAGCGGGCTACAGCTTTTTCCTTCTTTTCTGTGTTTGCTGTCGGTATCATTTTTCTTAACATGTCACAATCCTCAATCTTTACTGAAGCCTTGCATCTTCGGTTAAATTTAAAAGCTGGCTTAACCTATTGATAAAAATATCGAGTTATTTCCATTTAAGGTTTAGCTAATCTTTATGTGATAAAGCAAAATTCTTGGTAGTTAAAATACGTTGTTTAAATTTTTTGTATATAAGTAGAAATACCTACTACCTTGCTTACCTGCGTTTCTAACGTATTCCAGGTTTGCAGGGCGTTGTGTCTTCCCTTAAGTATCTAACCGAAATTGTCTAGTACTGTTGGCGAGTTGACATCGCTTGTTCCTGCCAATCTGCTGTTAAGCCTTTACAGCAGATTTTTTTGTGCTAGCCGGTAAGTGCCTTAATTTTGTGAATAATTTATATTCAATACGGGTCGATGAATATCCGTACAAATACCTATAAATCGGATTAGACGATTAAGGCGCGATTGTTATGATGGATACGGCAGTACAGTCTTTGATGTTTCGGTAACGGACCGCAGGTAACAAAACTCTCAAGAATTGTATGTTTAAGAATTGCGGATTTCCTTCGTACAACATGTTTCCCTGTGGTTGGGTTGATAAAATTTGTTGAACTACCAACCTGATTTCAATAATTCATTGGGTAATTTTCCGGTCGCATCTCAAAAAAATTGAACCGGAAAATTGGATTTAATTAGTGCAGAAGTTGTCTAATTTTTGTAGTTAGTAATCATTAATTCCTATGAGGTGAACGTCGATGGCTACAGAAATTGAATTGCTGAGGGAAGATATTCCCAGGCTGGAAAAGAAATTTGGACGAGATAACCCTTTTGTTCAGCTATTGAAAGTGCAATTGGCTTTTTTGCAAAATCAATCCATACCAGGGTCGCTGAGGGAAGTACAACGTCCTGGGTTTATGGAGGTTTTAAAAACTAAAATTAGGGCGTTAATAAAGCTATAAAACAACGAACTTTACCTTGTTATTAACCGCCCGGTCGCATCAAATAAAATACAATCTGTTAGGAAATGGAGGTTGGCTGCTAGTCCTTTTTGTTTAAGAGAAGCTTACGATACGGCGTAAACTGTGTTAAGTGTAGAGTTTCGATACCATCTTCGATCTTTCTAGGGAGTATCGCTATATGTCCGGTTGCTTGGGTTGTAAGCTTTGGGAAACGGGGTGGGATATTGATTATTCCCTAATTTTATTTGCCTTTTGTTTGAATGGGTTTACTTCAAGAAATCAGATTTCGCCACTTCATCGCTTTTTACGATAGGTTGTTCGAGAATCCAGGTTAACCATTTTTCGGCTGATTTTTCATTGGTGTGAAGGATGATATTTGGAAATAATCCAAAGATAAAAACAAGCAGGGCAGGGCAGCATAGCATCAAGAATTCACGGCGACGTAAGTCCTGGCATTGACGCACCGTTTGCTGGGTGATGGGACCGAAAAATGCTTTACGGCTAAAATCGATCATATACGCAGCGCCTAATACCGCAGCCACGAGCGCGGCAATTCCCAGGCTGGGATGCGCCTTTAATGCGCTGATAATCAGTAATAATTCGGCAGGAAAGCCGTTGGTGCCCGGTACGCCGATGCTCGAAAATACGAAGATAAAATAAAAGCACGTCAATTTGGGCATAACCTTTGCGAGACCGCCCAAATGAATGCATTCCGTGCTGCCTAAACGATGCTGGATAGCTCCCGCAATCAGCATGAGCGAGCTGGCTGCAATCGTAAAATTGAATAATTGGAAGACCGCGCCTTGGATGCCTTGCATATTTAGGGCGCTGATTCCGATGATAACTAAACCCACATGGCTGATACTGGCATAAGCCAATAAACGGCGAAAATTGGCTTGATATAACGCGTTTAATGCGCCGTATATCAACGTAATGGCACCCAGCACACCCAATAACCAACTATATTCGACGGCAGCGGAAGGTGCCAGGGTCATAGCAAAGCGCATGATGCCGTAAGCACCTAATTTCAAACCCGTCAACAAAGCGGCAACCTGGGGCGAACCTTCCATTGTCACCGATGGCATCCAGGTATGGAAAGGGAAGAGCGGTGTTTTTACAGCAAAGGCTAACAGCAACAGTACAAAGACAATGCCCTGAAATTCATCGGGTAGAGGGTTTTCCAGTAATTGGGGTAAGTTGAAAATCAATACCGTTTGGGCGTCTGCGGCTTCTGTCGGTGCGGATTTGAGCGCTAAAATAACGATCCCAAGCAATAGCGCCGCGCCACCGAATAACATGAATAGCGTATATTTGACGGCAGCCGTGCGACGGTGCGGGCCAACACCCCATAAACCGATTAAAAAGAAGATGGGCGGTAACGTCAGTTCCCAGAATAAGAAGAATAACACTAAGTCCAAAGCCGTAAATACGCCGATGGTGATGCCTTCCAATGTGAGTAGCAATGCGTAATGGAAGGCTTGCATATGCTGAATAGAATTCCACGATGCGAGGATCGCCATGAGCGTGACGAAAGCAGTCATGGGCAGAAACAGCATTGATAGGCCGTCAACGCCAATCAGATAGTCCACGCCCAGGCCAGCAATCCAACGATGCCGCTCAACGAGCTGGAAAGCATCGTTAGCAGGATTGAAACAAACACAAACCAATAACGAAACCAGTAATTCGATAGTTGCAAAGCCTAAGGCAATTTTCTTTGCATTGAGATGGTTTCTGGTGCGTCCTGTAGCTATCGCACCCACCAGCGGAAAAAAGATAAGAAAACTGAGCAAAGGAATAGTCTCAAGGTTCACTTAAAGTCCCCTTGTCGTCAGTGGTTTCATTTTCATCGGAAAAATTAAATTCATCCGGCAGGGAACTGTGTATCGGATATTGTTTAACCAATTCGACGACATCTTTATCAATCAGATTCAACAGCGGCATAGAATTCAGGCCGGTACCAATATGCAAGGCGCAAATGATGAATGCAATTGTCCGTTCCTGAATGATTGTTTTGTCGTTTTTAGGGTAACGGATGCTGCGTTTAGGCGTCGCCAAGAACATTCGCTGGAACGCCCACAGCAGGAAGCCGGCAGCAAGGACATGGCCGGTCAAAATGGTGACGGCAACGCCCCACTCATGCTCCTCAATCACCCCTTCGAGCAGAAGATGGCCGGCGTCGAATCCTAAAGAACCTGGCATGATCATGGTGCTCAGCGCAGTAATCATGAACAGCAGCGCTAATGTGGTATGGCTGTCAAATAGGTCGCCCAAGCGTGGAATGATGACAGTTTTTGTCTGTTCGTTGATGAGGCTGATGCTGAACAGCATACCAATGGACGCCAAACCGTAGACTAACGACAAAAGTAAAGTCCCTTCTAAACCATGTTCGTTGAAACTGAACATCCCAAAAACAAGCATTCCGGTATGGCTGATATTTGCAAACGCCAGTAAGCGGTAAGCATTGTTTTGCATGAAGGCCAGTAATGCCCCATAAAAAATGCTGATCAAGCACAGGATCACGACATAACCTGCCCATTCTTCGGCAACACCCGGGACCAATGGAAAAATGAACCGGATCATGGCATAAACCCCGAGTTTTGCACCGATGATGAACACCGTTACGCTCGTTAGTCTGCTTTGTTCGGCTAACAACGGCAACCAGCCGTGAAATGGAAACAAAGGCATACGAATGGCAAAGCCATAGAACAGCAAAACAAATATTAACGTTTCGTCGTGTAAATAGGCGTTATTGCTTTTCAATGTCAGCAAATCGAAGGTTAATTCGTGTTCCGAATCGATCAAACCGAAGGCCAGCAATAAAAACCCGCATAATGTCATCAACAGGCTGGCGCCGAAAAATTGTATTAGTCTTACCAGCAGATGCCGCCTTTTTTGATCGAGTCCGGCGTTTTTGAGCACCAAAACAATGGGAACTAATTCCAGTACGGTCAAAAACCAGAACTGCAACACATTCATGGCGCAAAAGACGGCAATGAGGATTGCTTCATAGCCCAGTACACTGGCGATTAAACGGTCATTTCCATTATCTTTGGTCGCGGAAAGATAAATCAGTATCAGTAAGGTTGAGCAGGCGATCAACGGGATGAATAAAATATTTAATCCATCCACGCCGACACTGTAATTTAAGCCGAAAAAGCTGAACCGCTCTGCGAATTGGACGCCGGTATTGTTATCGTCAAATTTCAGCAGCAAATACAGGCTGAGCAGCAGATTAACGAAAGCAGCGGAGTAACTGACACGTTTTTTTATGGTGAACGAACCGGATGCTATAATCCCAATTAAGGCCAAGAGAGGAATGGCCGTCATCGCCGTCAATAACGGGAAACCGATGGATTCAGACCATAATGTGACCGGTGTGACCATAATTCTCAGAACGCTATTAGCAGGGTAATGAAAACCAATAAAACAAGATAGCGCGGCCTTAATACCTGAATTTCGAATTGG
>JBGAWU010000108.1:0-7280 GCA_044227425.1 Methyloglobulus sp. | reverse complement strand
GTTACGGTGCCGTAGCCAGTTAATAAAATCCATTCGCAATGGAGTAAATTGGCTTTCGATTGCTCAAGAAAATCCAGTGCGTTGCCGTCCGGTAAATTCATATCGGATAAGATGACAATAGGATCGATCCTGATCTCGGAGAGGAATCGGCGTGCGCTTTTGAGGTCAGCCGCAAGATTTACGTCCCACCCCTGTTTCTTGAAGAACCGCGCCAGTTCATTGCCTAGCAAGACTTCATCTTCGATGATTAAGAGCGAATCTTTCATGTTCCCGCCGGTAAAGTAAGTTTTACGCAAGCATGACCTTGGTGGTCGTTATTCAGTTTTAATTGTCCGCCGAGTGAGCGGGCGAAGCGAAGCACCATCGATAAGCCTAATCCCGTTCCGTGTTCGTGATAGCTCGCAAACGGTCGTACGCCTTGCTCGAGCAAAGGTTTAGGGAAGCCGTTGCCGCTGTCGGATACTTCAACTTCTAGTTTTCCTTTCTGTTTATTGATGTGGAGGGAAATTGTGCCTCCTTGTTTACCCAATTCCTGAACCGAGTTAAGCAGTAAATTGAGCAAAGCTTGACGGAATTCTGTTTCCGGTAGGACAAATTGGATGTCGCTTGGGATTGAATAAATCAACCGGATGTATTCATTGACCTGATACTTTAATAAGTTTAATAGCTCATTGACGAGTTTGGTAATATTGACCGTACTTGCCGGTTCGGGTTGCTGCTTGGAGTAGGCCAGCAAATCATTAAGCCGGCTGGTAATCCGCTTGACTTCCGTACTGACTAATTGCATACGTGGCTTAATTTCTTCGTCATCACATTCTACGCACATGTTTTCCAGGGCGGCTTGAATACCTGCGAGCGGATTCCGAAGCTCGTGAGCCGCACTGGCGGCTAATTCGCCCACTGCTGCCAAACGTTCGGACCGCGCCAAAGAATGGCTTTGCTCCAGTAAGGCATGGGTTGCGTGACGGATTTCCCGTTCCAAGGTTTGGGTGTAAGTAATGTGTTCTTCTTCAAGCTCGGCCAGCCGCCTGATTAAGCGGTTATAACTGCTGAATAAAGGCTGCATCAAGGGTTCGTTCCGGTTTTCCTCGATGGGCTGCATTTCGCCGTTGGTAAGCCGTTTCAACAATTGTTCCAGGGCGTTGAGAGGCGACAGAATTTGTTGCCTGAAAAATACAAAGCCTAATGTAAAAACGGGCAAGAATACCGATAACGGAATGAATAAGGCAAAATTCAACTCCAGGGTGCTGTCTTCAAGTACTTGATTCAGGAGTTTTTCTTCATTGTTTCGCTGTAAATTCAATATTTGCTGGGAAATTAATAATAATTGCCCGATGTCATCACGATTGCCTTTTTCAATATGGATAAGCAAAGGTTTTAATTTGTCCAATAAAGCGCCTGTTCCATCTTCGTCCTGTTTACGGTCGGCGATAAAAAGTGCGATTTTTTTATGAAGGTTGGATTTTTCTAAAGCTTGATTGTCTGGGTTTCCATTAGTCAATACTGGCGAGTTGATTAGGTCGAAAATCAACTGTTCAAGTTCATGGCCTTGAACAATGTCCTGTTTAATCTTGTCGATACGTTGAAGGTTACGCCAAGTGATACTCCCTAGCGCAAGCAGTTCAATCAAAACCAGCATACCCAGCACGAAGCTGATGACGACAATTGGCCTGTAAAGTATTTTATGCATAACCGATAACAGTCAAAAAATAGGGGTTATTCAAAAAATTAAGGCTATTTATCTTTGTAGATTTTAAGCACTAATTTATAGAACCAAAGCGGTCGAAATATAACAATATACATAAGCATCACGCCGGTGATAGGCACGGGGCCGATTTCAGCAATGGTGATGAGCGCCAAGGCAATAAAGCACAGTATTCGCATATGGGTTTATATATTTGGTTTAAGGTTATTCACTCTAATCGATATAAGTAGGGATGATAAGCCAAACGCTTAAAAGTTCATGAACAGTGATCCCGTGATCAAATGGTGCATTGTGTTATTGCCGTTATGGATAGGATTTTCCAGATATTGGTTCAAATAGCCTGCCTCGAACCGGAAGTTTTTATTGAAGGTCCAGCCTAATCCTGCAAATGCCCTATTTTGGTCGAATCCCGATTTTCCGCCGGAGGGTGTCGAGTTGGCTTTGATAAAGAACTCGTCCCAAGCGATCAGGCTTAGGCGCGGTTCGAACTCAAAAGGGTGCATGAAACGGGTCATCTGACGTGGCCTGATTCTGACGTCATCCCCGTTCCCATTCAGGAAGTTGGTTTCAACCATTGTCCTGAACATAAACGTACCGTAATCAGTTGGCAGGATATAACGGAAAGCAGGCCAGACATCCTGTTGGGAATTATAAGGTTTGCCTATATTTTGGGTCGGTAGCCAGGTATAACCCGCCCAGATGGTTGCCCGGTCGCTAAGGGAGTAGCCGACCGCCGCCCGTACCATGCCCTGATACCAATGGTCCCAGTTGTCATTGAAACGGGATTGGCCTTCAAGCCAGATACGGCCTTTTTCCAATCGGGGATCGACAAATTTTAAGCTGCCTTCCCCGACCACCTGCAGCCAGCTGCCGGCATCCTGGAGCAGGTCATCGGCAGCTTTGGCAGGACTTGAAATAGTGCTAATTTGTAACGATGATAGCAATAGAAGGAGCAATCTAGCTTTTTGTTTTGACATTAAATTTACCAATTTGGCAATTGTCTGGATATGCATTTCAGCTTTTATGCTGGACGGCTTGCGTTGTTGCTTCCGTAAAAGAAGCCGTTTCCTTAAACGCAACCGTGCTTTCTGCGCAAAGTTCCGATGGCCTGCCCATACAGATGCGTTGAAATACCCTTGCCCCTGCAATTCCATTGATGATAAAGGCGATTGTGATGGGCAAGGCAAACCACGGGTCGTGCCGGGTAGCGTGGGAAAGCAAAAGATCTTCGCCCAAGAAAGCGGGCGATATTGGAAAACCGACCAGACACAAAAAACTGATAAACAGCAACAGCGAAAGCCTGGGATGGGTTTCCGCCATTGCTTGATAGGTAAAAAGCGATTCGGAGAGGTTTTGGTTTTTCAACATCTTAAATAAAACCGTAACGCCTAATATCCATGCTGGTATTATGCCGCTCAAAAAGATGGCAACATCCTGTTTGGCATCGGGTTTTAGGAAAAGCACAGCAATGCTTGCCAATACGGAACTTACAGTGATCGCAGTCCAAACGCTAATGGGTTTGTTAACTTGACCGAATGCACTTAAGGAAGCGAACACCATTCCCATCGAAATAGGGATCGCCAGATATTTTCTGTCGAGACCGATCCCTTCGATGGCAACCATGATGATAAACAATCCGACCAATGCCGAGAGGGCTTTGATCCATGCGCTGGTATGATTGATGGTCGCGCCCATCCGTTTTAACGGTTCCCATACCCAGGCGCGCACAACCAACTCAAGGTTGCCTTCCTGTAAAGAGAAGACATACAACGTGTTTTGCAGGACTTCAGGTAAGGTCTCACGGATGGAAACAGGTAAAAAATTGTAGTTTTTATTGCTTTTAATAAAAAAATCAGTATCGGCGGAACCTTCCACGCGAAGTAAATGGGCAACTATGGAAGGCGATACCAGCAGTTGGTAACAACGTAAAAACGCGTTCCCCAGAAAATGTACGAGTACTAGGGTATCCAGCCCTAAAGAAAGCTCGATAAACATCAACCCTACCTGTGTGATAGACGCATAAGCAATTTGGCCTTTAATGTTGGACTGGGTTTTTTCCGATATGCTGGCGATGATGACTGTCAACAAACCGACCATAAATACGATAATTCGGGTTAAATAGTGATAGGTCCAAATCGGGTCTGTCCTTAATAACAAGAACACGCCGAGATGGACCGATAACGCACCGTAAAAAATGGCGCTTGAGGGCGTTGGGCCTTCCATCGCCCGAGGCAGCCAGAAGCAAAAAGGGAACTGCGCCGATTTTCCGGATGCGGCGATAATGATCAAGGCTGAAAGCAACAGCAACGATGTATAACCGGCGGGCGGAAAAGCGGCGTGGTCGTATAAGTTGGCCAATTGGCTGAAATGCTGGCTTTCGTGGAATAAAAGATGGCTCATCCATGAGCCAAGGAGCAATCCTATATCGCAAAAGCGGTAAATGGTATACGCCCTCAACGAGTTGCGCACAGGTTGGACGCGATGGCGATAAAAAGCGATCAACAGGAATGACGACATACCCACTATTTCCCAGCCCACGAATAACACGTCGATCGAACCCGATAAAACAACGATATTTAATCCGAAAACAAAACTGAAAATTGTCAGGAAAAAACGTTTATAGCCGGCTTCCCTATGTAAATAAAACCGGCAATATTTAACGATAATGGAAAATATGGCCCACACGCAGCCCAAATAAACGGCGCTGACGCGGTCGAAGTAAAGCAGTATGGGAAAATGGTAGTCTTGGGTGACGTACAGGTTGAACCATTCATACTCATGGCTGGCAAAACCATTGCTTGTCCAAAGTATGATCAAAGAGAGGATGGAAACGCCCAATGCCTGGCTTATCCAGAAACTGATAGCCGCAATCCTTTTTTCTTTATGGGCCGACAGGAATACCAGAATAAATCCCAGTAAAGGCAGGATCAGGCTAGTTACGATCAAGCCATTCATGCAATACTCCTGAGCAATTTGTGGACTGGCAGCGTACCGGTTTGCCCCATGAAAATGTCTTCCGGTTGGGCGGCTGTCGGGGTGTTGAAATCAACAGGCAGTGCAACCGGGTTCCATTGGGATTTCGAATAAAGGAATTGCTCATGGCTGTCGGGATGGCAAGCCACTAAAAAAATCCATTCCCTGTCCAGCCATTCTTTAAGCTCGCCGATAGCCTTTAAAGCCTTATCGAGGATGGCGCAGGTTTGTTCGACCACAATCATTAACCGTGCCGGTTCGTGGACTTCGATCATCTGTTGCGGGAGTCCGGTGCGCAGGTCGCCCTCAACGCCGTTAGCAACACCTAACAAACCTATGACGTTGTGAGGGAGTTTGGTGCCTGCGCCGTAGACTGAGTTATCGACCCGCGAGAATAAGTACTCTAAGTTTATCCCGCCGCAGACGGGAATAATGGCGGATAGGATTCGCACCAAGATATTCCCGGAATTATCCTTACCGGGGTCGTAGGAGTGCAGGAAAGCGCGCCTGTCCATGTATAAATCACGGGTTAATTGTCTTCTGCCGACAATGCAATACAGGTTGTTGGAATGGTTATATTCGGGGCGTGGTTCGAAGATAGACGACGCCCGGGCGGCAACATGGTCGTGAGCCTTGTCCTTTTTGTTGGTGCTCGGGGCCAGTTCGAACCAGCGACAACGTTCGAACGCATTGCGTTGTAACGCAGCTTCCATCACTTCCTGGAACTTGGGAAAGCCTTCAACAGGGTCTTTTTCCCATAAATGCGTATCGAAGTAAGTGATTTCGTCGCGGCTGGTATTATGCAGTGCGGCTATAAAACGCGTACCGCCTGGAATTTCAATGCCTCGGGCATAGAGGATTCTTCTTACTTCTTCATTATTCGCCATCCAGGCGAAGGCCCGCGCATTAGGGGCGCCGGGTTTGCCGGAACAGGCGCCGCAGTCATAGGCTGCGAAATGCGGGTTGTTTACGCTGCTGGAACCGTGCGCAACAATGACGACCAGCGGGGCGAAGTTTTGGGTCAGGCCGATATTGGTCAATAAACCGCCGACTTTATCGGCCATTTCGGAGTAAGAAAACCCGAGTAAATAACCCTCCTCGGTCGGAATGTCACTTTCCCTTAGCAGGTGGAGCTGCGTATGGGAATCGATTTCGCTTAGCATCTTAAGTTTCGGTAACTTGGAACCGGGACGGAAGACATCCCACGCCATACGGGCGGCGTAGCCCAGACCTAACGTCTGCGTATACAGCCAGCCCCGTAATACGGAATGCGATTTAAAATGGAGATGGGAAATGGCATCCGTTTTTGACTCGCTTTCAGGTTGGTTTGTTACGCCTGATTCACGGATTAAATGCTTGGGTTTGATAATCACTGGACATTGCGCCACCGGATAGGCGTCGTCGAGTCCTTGGTATAAGAAATCGATCCCGAAAAAACCCGCAGCGCCGAATGTTTCAATCCCCGGGTCAATGGTCTCAAGGTAACGGCGAAGCGAGCATTCCCGGTCGTCAATGCAGAAAAAGGCTTGCACGTAGGGTTTTGTTGGTTCGGTGCTTTTTGCCTGTCCTGCCGGTTTAAGGGCGGTTAACAATTCGGTATGCAGCGACCATTCCATTGCCTCATGCCAGACTCTTAGGTTGGTGGGTATGTCCGCTTTCGGCAAGCCTTTATGCAAGAGGCTGATGTTTTTCGGTAACGGTATTTCGGCGATGCTGGGAAATTTATTCCCCAAATGTTTAGTAAGGAATGCGAGTTCACAAACCAGCTCGACCGCGATCATTTCCTTTAAACTAATGTTTCGTTCATCCAGTAGGCTGCGCGGGTTTTGCTCGACAATGCGGACCATTCCCGCCCAACCGGGATGGGCAAGTAGCATTTCCAGAAGATATTGTTCATAAAGCTGCGGCGAGCCGACGATTTTTTGCAGGCAGAATTCGATGGCGTGCGTCATGTCCTTGCCCAATAAATCCCGGACGATGGGTTCCTGTAAGGGATGCAACGGCAACAGGCTGTTTTGGGCGAGCCGCATCACGCAGTCCCAAAAACATTCGCCATCCTTGGGCAGCGTCCAACGGCTAATGCCCTGGTCGAGGAAGTTCCCTAACAAGCGGAATAGAATAGGATGCGCGTAAACGTTCAGCTCCAGCCCGATTCGGTTCAGCCAGGCGTTACGGATACCATGGTTTGCCAGCGAGACGGGCGGATAATGGCTGTCATGATCTTGGACAAACAAGCTTTTCTTAACGGATTTTTGCTGAAGATTCGTCAAATTAACCCGGTTTAATGCCCAATCTATGGCATGGTCCTTGATGCGTCCTTGCTGGTAGAGCTCTTGGTAATAAGCCATCGGCATATAGCTGCGTGCCCCGAATATTTTTCCCGCTAACGCCACGCCTTCATGGAAGTCGATATGTTGTACGGCATGTAACGTGTTGTGATGAATAAAGTCCTTGATGGGGCCTTGGGTTGGTAGCCAGTGGGCGATATGTTCAATGACATGATCCAAATCGAAGCTATGGATATTGGAAACAACGTTGCTGTTTAAACTGAATGTATCAGGCATTTCTCTTTGGGTAAGCATGTTTTTACCTGCAATAGTCC
>JBGAWU010000107.1:0-7361 GCA_044227425.1 Methyloglobulus sp. | reverse complement strand
CGAAAAAATAAGCGTACTGATAGCATGATTATCAGACGTAGAAAATAAGGGTAAGTGAGGTTATAAAGTGCCACGGTCAATAAAAAAAGGTCCATTTATAGATCATCATCTTCAAAAGAAAGTAGAAGATGCTGTCAATACAAATAATCGTAAACCGATTAAGACCTGGTCTAGAAGATCGATGATTATTCCCGATATGTTGGGATTAACTATAGCCGTTCATAACGGTCGATTGCATATACCTGTTCTAGTCTCTGAAAATATGATAGGGCACAAGTTGGGTGAGTTCGCGCCAACTAGAACGTACAAAGGCCATGTGGCTGATAAAAAATCTAAATAAGGTTGTTGCGTAATGGAAGTTTCAGCAAAATTAAGTAATGCACCGTTGTCAGCCCAAAAGGCGAGGCTTGTTGGCGATTTGATTAGAGGAATGCCAGTCGAAAAAGCGCTTAACACATTGAAATTCAGTTCTAAAAAAGGTGCTGCAATTATCAAGAAAATACTTGAATCTGCTATTGCAAATGCAGAGCACAATGAAAGTGCAGATATCGACGAATTGCGCGTATCCACAGTTTATGTTGATGGGGCGGCGAGCATGAAGCGATTTAAGGCAAGAGCTAAAGGACGTGCTAATCATATCCTTAAAAGAACCTGCCACATTACAGTAAAAGTGTCAGAAAATCAGTAGGGGTAGATAATGGGTCAAAAAGTACATCCAATTGGCATTCGTCTTGGTATCGTAAAAGATTGGAACTCACGGTGGTATGCTAACAGCCACGATTATCCATTATTCTTAAATCAAGATTTGGAAGTTAGGCAATTTCTTAAAACGAAACTTGCGCACGCATCAGTAAGCAAAATCCAGATTAATCGTCCGGCAAATAATGCGCATATTACCGTACATACGGCGAGGCCTGGAATCGTAATCGGTAAAAAAGGCGAAGATATTGATGTATTGAGGCAACAAATATCCAAAATGATTGGCGTGCCTGTCCAGCTTAATGTGGAAGAGGTAAGAAAGCCTGAGCTTGATGCGCAATTGGTGGCAGAAGGTGTAGCGCAACAGCTTGAAAAGCGGATTATGTACCGTCGGGCAATGAAGCGGGCTGTTACCAATACCATGCGGCTTGGGGCGGAAGGAATAAAGATTACAGTTAGCGGACGTTTAAATGGCGCCGAGATCGCCCGCACCGAGTGGTACCGCGAAGGGCGGGTGCCACTACATACGTTAAGGGCTGACATCGATTATGCAACGGCAGAAGCAAATACTACTTACGGGATTATCGGTATTAAAGTATGGATATTCAAGGGCGAAGTATTTGATATGGATTTGCACAATAGCCCTGAATCCAAGAAATAAGTTAAGGTCATAGCGATGCTTCAACCAAAAAGAACAAAATTTCGTAAACAACATAAAGGTAGAAATACCGGAACGGCTGTACGTGGATCATCAGTTAGCTTTGGTGAGTACGGATTGAAATCGGTAAGCCGTGGACGATTAACGGCTAGACAAATCGAATCTGCACGTAGGACGATTTCACGCCATGTTAAACGGGGCGGCAAACTTTGGATAAGAATATTTCCAGATAAGCCAATTACAAAAAAACCTTTAGAAGTTCGTATGGGAAAAGGTAAAGGTAGTGTAGAATATTGGGTTGCTCAAATACGGCCTGGCACAATGTTATATGAGATTCAAGGTGTGTCAGAAGAATTGGCGCGTGAAGCCTTTACGTTGGCGGCGGCTAAGTTGCCGTTAAAAACACTATTTATAGCTCGGACGATAATGTAATGAAGGCAAACGATTTACGTAAAAAGTCAAAAGATGATTTGGTGGCTTTACTTGCAGAGCTATCCAAAGAAAAATTTAATTTAAAAATGCAAAAAGGTACAGGGCAACTTGTTAAGCCATCTCAAGTTAAAAGCGTACGGCGCGATATAGCGCGTATTCATACACTCATTACTGAAATGGCAGGGTCTTAAAATGACTGGAAATACAGACAAGTTAAGAACAATTACTGGCAAGGTTGTCAGTAACAAAATGGACAAAACAATCACGGTATTGGTAGAGCGTGTGGTAAAGCACCCGGTTTATGGAAAATATATTAAGCGTTCATCTAAGATGATGGCTCATGATGAGCTGAACGTCTGTGAAGAAGGCGATACGGTTGCTATTGCGTCCTGTAGGCCGCTATCTAAAAATAAGGCTTTTAAATTAGTAGAAGTAATCGAAAAAGCTAATAGATAAGGTTTGGTTGAGTAAATCATTTACAAGAAATTTAGGAAATAGTTATGATTCAGATGCAAACTAACCTTGATGTGGCCGACAATAGTGGCGCAAAAAGAGTTATGTGTATCAAGGTTTTGGGTGGGTCGCACAGGCGATACGCCGGTATTGGCGATATTATTAAAGTAAGTATCAAAGATGCGATTCCACGCGGCAGGGTAAAAAAGGGAGAAGTATATAATGCTTTGGTCGTAAGGACGGCAAAAGGCGTTCGCCGGGCTGATGGATCTGTTATCCGCTTTGATGGAAATGCTGCCGTTATCCTAAATAATAACTTGCAACCTTTAGGCACCCGTATCTTTGGACCAGTTACTCGTGAATTAAGGGGTGAGAAATTCATGAAGATCATCTCTTTGGCTCCTGAAGTTCTATAGGGGATTATTGAAATGCAAAAAATAAAAAAAGGTGATGATGTTATCGTTCGTACCGGTAAAGATAAGGGCAAAAGCGGTAGGGTTACTAAAATACTTAAAGACAATAAGATCTTGGTTGAAGGCATCAATCAGTCCAAAAAAAATCAGAAGCCAAATCCAAATGCCGGCGTAAGTGGTGGCATCGTCGTAAAAGATATGCCAATAGACATATCAAATGTTGGGGTCTATAACCCGGCAATAAAAAAAGCTGACCGTATTGGAATTAGAGTGTTGGAAAATGGAAAAAAAGTACGGTTTTTTAAATCAACAAAAGAAATTGTTGATCAGTAAGGTATATTAAATTATGGCTAGATTAGAAACCGTATACAAAGAAAAGATATTGCCTGAATTGGTAAAAGAATTTTCTTATAAATCTGTTATGCAAGCACCTCGGATTACCAAAATAACCCTGAATATGGGAGTGGGTGAGGCGGTTGCAGATAAGAAAACATTGCAATCTGCAGTAAGCGACATGGAAAAAATATCCGGTCAAAAGCCGGTAATTACCCTTGCCCGTAAATCAATCGCAGGTTTCAAGATACGCGATGATATGCCGATTGGTTGTAAAGTTACGTTGCGCAGTCAAAGAATGTACGAATTCCTTGATCGGCTAATTAATATATCGATACCACGTATTCGCGATTTCAGGGGCTTAAGCCCAAAGAGCTTTGATGGGCGCGGCAATTATTCTATGGGTGTAAAAGAGCAGATTATATTCCCAGAAATTGATTACGATAAAATTGATGCGCTTCGTGGTATGGATATAACAATTACAACGACCGCCAAGACGAATGAAGAAGGCTTGGCCTTGTTGAAGCACTTCAATTTTCCGTTCAAGAATTGAGAAACGAATTATGGCAAAAAAATCCATGGTAGCCCGCGAAGTAAAGCGTAAAAAATTAACGCAGAAATACGATGCGAAACGTAAGGCACTAAGAGAAATTATTAGAGATCCTAAAACATCTTTCGAGCAAAAAGAGTCTGCCCAATTGCAACTACAAAAGCTTCCAAGAGATTCTAGTGCGACACGGATACGCAATCGATGCGGGCTTACCGGACGTCCTCACGGCTATTATCGCAAGTTTGGCCTTAGCAGAAATAAATTACGTGAAGCAACTATGCGCGGTGATGTTCCCGGAGTTGTAAAGGCTAGTTGGTAAGGTCAATTGAAGTAATAGTTTGGAGATATAAATGAGCATGCAAGATCCAATCGCGGATATGCTAACAAGGATTAGAAACGGGCAGTCTGCTGGTAAAAGAGAGATTCAACAGCCCTCATCTAAACTTAAGCTGTCGATAGCAAAAGTTTTAAAAGAAGAAGGTTATATTACCGATTACAGTGTAGAAACTAGCGGCAGTCATTCTACGCTGAGCATTGTGTTGAAATATTATATAGGTGCTCCCGTAATTGAAGAAATTAAAAGGGTGAGTCGTCCTGGTTTACGGATATATAAATCAAAAGATGACTTGCCAAAAGTGCTTGGTGGACTCGGTGTTGCTATCGTGTCAACATCAAATGGCGTTATGACTGACAAAGCTGCTAGAGCTGGTGGTCATGGCGGTGAAATTATTTGTACTGTTTGTTAATGTAGGCCTTATATGTCAAGAATCGCAAAGGCACCCATTACTATCCCAAAAGGTGTTGACGTCAATATGGACGGCAGCACTATGACTGTGAAAGGTAATAAGGGTCAATTGTCTTTCAATTTTAATCCTTCCGTCGGTATATCGATTAACGATAATGTCATTAAAATGGAATGGGATAAAGCTGATAAAGATTCTATTGCCCAAGCCGGTACTGCTAGAGCCATCGTAAACAGTATGGTTACGGGCGTGTCAGACGGGTTTGAAAAGAAACTCACATTAATTGGGGTCGGCTATAGGGCGCAAGCCAAGGGCAATGTGCTTAGCCTGTCTTTGGGTTATTCACATCCTGTCGAATTCGAAGTGCCTGCGAGTGTAACAGTAGAAACGCCGTCACAAACTGAAATAGTGGTCAAAGGCAGCAATAAGCAACTCATTGGTGAGGTTGCTGCAAAAATCAGGGCCTATCGTCCGCCCGAGCCTTATAAAGGTAAAGGCGTTAGGTATTCCGACGAGAATGTTGCTAAAAAAGAAGCTAAAAAGAAATAGGCTGGTTTATGGATAAGAAAAGTACAAGATTAAAACGGGCGACGAAATTACGCTGTAAAATTAGGCAGCTTAATGCTGATCGATTGTCTGTCCATAAATCATCGCAACATATTTATGCCCAAGTAATCAGCGGTGATGGCACAAAGACAATAGTTAGCGCCTCAACCAATCAGCCTGAATTAAGAGGAGCGTTAAAAAATACTTGTAACATCGCAGCGGCAGTGGAAGTAGGCAAAAGTATTGCTCAAAAAGCAATTGCCGCCGGCATAACTGAGGTTGCTTTTGATCGTTCCGGTTTTAAATATCACGGTCGTATTAAGGCTTTAGCTGATGCTGCCCGCGAAGCCGGTTTAAAGTTTTAGGAGAAATAATTAAGATGGCAACAGCACCAGCTCAAGGTAGTACAGACGGATTGCAAGAAAAACTCGTTAATGTGAGGCGAGTTGCAAAAGTCGTTAAAGGTGGTCGTGTATTCGGGTTTGCTGCACTTACCGTAGTGGGTGATGGTGAAGGACGCGTGGGTTATGGTGTCAGTAAGGCACGTGAAGTCCCTATAGCGATTCAAAAATCACTTGAACAGGCACGTAAAAACATGCGAAAAGTCTCTTTAAGAGGAGATACCTTGCAATATCCTATTATGAATACGACAGGGGCAGCTAAAGTCTATATGCAGCCTGCTTCTGAAGGTACGGGTATCATTGCGGGCGGAGCGATGAGGGCGGTGTTTGAAGTGGTCGGTGTACATAATGTGCTGGCCAAGTGCATAGGTACCAACAATCCAATTAACGTAGTACGCGCCACAATAAATGGGTTGACTAGTATGCGTAATGTCAATCAGATAGCGGCTAAACGTGGATTGACAACAGATCAAATAACCGGATAGTGCAATGGCTGGCAATAAATTACGTGTTACGATGACAAAGAGCAAATTTGGCAGATTACCAGTCCATCAAGGGTGCTTAAAAGGTCTTGGATTGTCAAAAATTAACCAGACAGTTGAAGTGATGAATACACCTGAAAACTGGGGAATGATTAAAAAGATTTCCTATATGGTTAAGGTAGAGGATTAAAAAAATGTTTTTGAATACTATACAATCGAGTGAAGGTTCACGCAAAAAAGCAAAAAGGGTTGGCCGGGGAATCGGTTGTACTTTAGGCAAAACATGCGGTAAAGGCCATAAAGGCCAAAAAGCCCGTAGTGGCGGTTTCCATAAAGTCGGATTTGAAGGCGGGCAAATGCCGTTACAACGGCGTTTACCTAAAGTCGGTTTTACCTCCAAATCGGCAAAATATTCAGCAGAGGTTCGCCTTAGTGAATTGGAAAAATTGGATCTTGATACGGTTGATTTAAAGGTATTGATTGAGAACAATATTGTTCCTCAATTTACGAAGATAGCGAAAGTAATTAAATCCGGTGAGCTGAAAAAATCATTAACTATAAAAGGCGTCAATGTGACGGCGGGTGCAAAGCTTGCGGTTGAAGCTGTTGGTGGTAGAGTCGAGGGTTAAGTGAATACTTCAAAACCTGCGTTAAATTACAAGCCGGGAAATTTCTCAGAATTAAATTCTAGGTTGTTGTTTGTGCTTGGTGCTTTTGTGGTCTATCGGATAGGTGCGCATATACCAGTTCCCGGAATAGACCCTAAGGCCTTGCAAGTGATGTTTGAACAGCAAAGCGGATCAATCCTTGACATGTTTAACATGTTTTCAGGTGGCGCGTTAATGCGTCTTAGTCTGTTTGCCCTAGGGATCATGCCTTATATTTCGGCTTCTATTATTATGCAGTTGATGACAGTCGTTATCCCTGCAATGGAGCAGTTGAAAAAGGAAGGCGAATCCGGTAGAAAGAAAATTTCGCAATATACAAGATATGGAACAGTGGTTTTGGCTACATTCCAGGCCATTGGAATATCGTTGGCGCTTCAAAACCAAACTGCCGGCGGTTTGTCAGTTGTTTTAAATCCAGGTATTGGTTTTATCGTTGTGACCACTATTACCCTTGTTACTGGCACAGTTTTTTTAATGTGGTTAGGAGAACAAGTAACTGAGCGCGGTATCGGTAATGGAATCTCTCTTATAATTTTTGCTGGTATTGTTTCTGGTCTGCCAAAAGCCATTGGCGGGACATTGGAGCTCGCAAGGACTGGGGAAATGAATGGGGGGTTTATTATCATCCTATTTTTGTTGGCAATCTTAGTTACAGCCCTTGTGGTATTTGTCGAAAGAGGGCAAAGACGCATACTTATTAATTACCCTAAACGTCAGCAAGGTAGAAAGATGTATGCTGGTCAAACCAGCTTTTTACCGCTTAAGTTAAATATGGCAGGGGTAATTCCGCCGATATTTGCATCCAGTATTATTTTGTTTCCAGCAACAATAGCTGGATGGTTTGGAAATACAGAAGGTTTTACTTGGTTGCAAGACATAGCTACCATGTTATCTCCAGGACAGCCTGTCTATGTTATGTTTTATGCAACAGCCATAATATTTTTCTGTTTTTTTTACACGGCTTTGGTATTTAATTCCAAAGA
>JBGAWU010000106.1:0-7365 GCA_044227425.1 Methyloglobulus sp. | reverse complement strand
ATCTCAAGTTTACAGCTTATTCCATCAAACGTCCCTAATTGCGTTTAATAACAAGCCGCTCAATTAGGGCTTGTTATGTTATTGCTTGGATTTGCCATGGTACTGAAAATAATTCATGCTTTAGGTATATATGCCGGATAATAATACGCATTAAAGACATCGAGTGCCTCGCTAGGTTTAAACTTTATGGGCGATGATTGCTTAGGCAAGATTGCTGGATGTTAATAGACCGGCTAACCATAACAAGAATATTGGCGGTATATGAAAATACAACACGATAAAGCCGGTAAAACGCCTGCCGATGAAGTTCGCTTGCCTTATTTCGATTATTTGCTGGCGGTGTTAAAAGATGGGAACGAAGTTGTCGATCAAAGTTTTGGCCGTCATGTGCATTGGGGCTATTGGGAAAATCCAAGGAGCGCCTCGTTAACCGCAGTGGATTTTGCTCAGGCTGCTGAGGAATTAAGCCATCAGGTTTGTTTGGCAGGCGTTATCCAAAATAACAGCAAAGTACTGGATGTGGGGTGCGGCTTTGGCGGAACAATCGCCCATATCAACGACCGTTACCAAAGCATGGCGCTTACGGGCGTCAATATTGACGGGCGCCAATTGGTTAGGGCGCGGGAAATGGTCAAACCGGTGGGGAATAATGTTATCGTATTTCAGCAAGCCAACGCCTGTGCGTTACCGCTACCTGACGCCACTTTCGATACGGTATTGGCGGTGGAATGTATTTTCCATTTTCCTGATCGAGAACAATTTTTTAGGGAGGCTTTCCGGGTATTGAAGCCGGGCGGCTTTTTGGCGTTATCGGATTTTGTGCCGAAACCGGCGTTAATGCCCTTCGTGAAAATTAAGTCGTTCGATGGCCTAAGTGCTGGATTTTACGGTAAATGCAATTTGCAATTCTCGGTTGCGGATTACCGCAATCTGGCTCGAAAAACTAATTTCTTGTTAAAAACCGAGCGCGATATTACCGCCCATACGTTGCCGACGTACAGTTATCTCAGGCGGTTAAGCCGACACTACCGCCCCGATAATGTTTTTGCCTTGATTGAAACCGCGGCTGCCGAGGTTTTGAGCCGGTTTAGATTGATAGATTATTACATTTACGGTTTTCAAAAACTGGTTTGAGCGCCTTGTCTTCTCAAGCAGTCTCCAAAATAAAGGAAAGCAATATTCCGGTAATTTGATAAATAACGGATAAATGGCGTGTTAAGCCATTTGTCCGTTAAAGATTATCTAAAATCGATGCTATTTCAAATATTACCAGGCATAACCGATATTAAACATGTACCGGGTGTCGACGTTTTGTTTGCCTGGCGCTGGTTTATTCAGGTAATCCACTTGAATTTCATTAGTGAACTGAATGCCGTTCCAAATCGGCACGACAAAACCGGTACGCGACCGGATGAACAAGTCGTCCGCTATTACACCTTCATGGATATGAAATAACTGTACTGCGCGGCTCCAGAACCACTGGTTGTAATTAACCGCCCAACGTCCTGCTATACCGCTTCGGTCTTGTAGCGGTCCGAGGTTGCAGTTATTGTTTCGGCTGCAATCGAATGGAAAATCATAGAAATTGACATTCCGGTAAGCGGGGCCGGCTTCAACGGAGAGATTCAGGTCTTCCGTTTGAAAAAATTGATAACCGGCGCCGACGCCAAATACAGTACGTAACTGAATATCCTGCATACGGTCGTTGGTAAATAGCCCATTCGCGTAACCGTACCAGTGGTCATTAAAAAAATGGGCGTAATTGCCATAGAGTTGCCAGTTCCGCGCATTCAATACAGTGCGTTTGTTCGGCCCGTTCGGGTCTTCGGTATTGTCGCCATAGTTATATTGGCCGCCGAGTGTCACCCTGTCGTCTTTCCCTTGGACTAAAATGTTTGCGTCGCCGTGGTAACTTTGACGCTCTGTGTTTCCACCGGACAGTGCCCCGCCGAAATTCGATGAACCGCTAAAGAATTTTTTGTTGATTTCACTGACTTCGCTAAGCGGAATAGGTTGGCTGTTATAAACGCCGTTGCTATTGACCGTCATTGAATTATTTTTGCTGTCGCCAGCTAACCCCGTTAGTTCTTGCTTGTCTTTGAGAATAACGGTCATGGGAATATCGGACTTTAAAGTATCGATGGCATCCCATTTGATAACAACCTTATCGGCATACGGCGTTTTCATTTCTAAAACGCTGCCTGATTTGTTTAATATAGTCCCTGAGATTTTGTCTCCATTTTTTAGCATAACTTCATCGGCATGGGCTGCATAACTAACCGCTATGAGTATTGCTAGTGTTAATGATTGTTGGTGTTTCATAATAATTCCCTTTCTGTTTTTTAATTGCGTGGTTTTGGGATGTTGTAACTAACATACGCAACGATGAACGGATGAGTTAATCGGAGCGAGACTGTGGTTTGTTAAAAAGCAACAGCCTGTTTAAAAAATACAACATCAACCTGAATGGAAACTGAATGAATGTTAGAAAATATTAATTAATATTAGATATTTGCAGGAATTAGTTAGAATTTTTATTAAGTGGCTTTGCGAAAAACGTGGTTACAATAGGGCTTTAAATAGTATGTGATACAGACAAAATAGACATTTCTGTTGTAAATAGCATACAATCAAGCGCAATACCTGTCGCATAAACGGTTGAGCGTTCTACATTTAAAAATGACTCAAGCGTGATCATTGATAAAACTGAATGGTTATGGTTCGATAAAATTAATTCGGGATATTTGGACTAATGTTTTATTGGCAATATGGTTAACAACAACGCGTTTTTTCTACGCTTTGCTATATGGTTGGTAATGGCGCTACTTGTCGGTTGCGCCAGTACGCCTGAAATAAAGCCGGTGCCGCAACAAAGGCGGCCTGCTTTGATCGAAGATGCTTTAAGCTTGCAGGGCGTCCCATACCGATATGGGAAAGAATCGCCGCAAGAAGGATTTGATTGCAGCGGTTTTGTTAAGTACGTCTACGGTAAACAAGGAGTTTTGCTCCCGCGGACGGTCAAGGAAATGGCTTCCACTTTACCACCGGTATCGAAGTACGATATTCGGTCGGGCGATCTAGTTTTTTTTAATACCAGTGGTAAAACGTATTCCCATGTCGGCATTTTTATACAGGATGATAAATTTATCCATGCCCCCAGCCACCGCACCGGTCATGTTTTGGTTTCCAGTATGAATAACAGCTATTGGCGAAAACGCTATGTCGGCGCACGTCGCCCAAGGCGTTATTAACGGATTTTCTTAAAATAAACCGGTGGAATTTGCATTAAGCCGGTTAAAAGGCAAAGCATGATCAAAAGGTTTGCGCTCGTTATTTTTTTGTCGCTATTGCTGTTTGGCGGCTTGTTTGGTTGGAAATTTTTGCAGGTAAGCGAAAAAGCCAAAAACGTGGCAGTTCCGCCGTCTCCGGTTGTTGCCGCAACGACAGTAAAACGAGAGCAGTGGACATCTGTTATAACAGCGGTGGGAAGTTTGGAGCCTGTCGCCGGCGTGGAAGTGAGCAGCGAAATCGCTGGAAAAATAAAAGTGATCCACTTCGATTCAGGGCATTCCGTTAAACGAGGGGAATTGTTGCTGGAGTTGGACGACAGCACGGATGTTGCCGAATTGAAAGGGTTACAAGCCAGCCAACAGTTGGAACAAGCGAAATTTGCCCGAAGCCAACGCTTGATCGCACGTAATTTTATTTCAAAATCCGATTTCGATCTTAATAAAGCTACGCTGGATGAAGCCAAAGCCGCCGTTGCGGCGAAAAAAGCCGCGATTGATAAAAAATTAATCTATGCGCCGTTTAGCGGTCGACTCGGAATACGCCAGGTAAACGTTGGGCAATATCTGGCGGCGGGCGACAGTATTGTTCCGCTTCAGCAATTGCAACCGATTTATGTCGATTTCAACGTGCCTGAGCAACAATTGGCGAATTTATATATCAATCAGTTAATAGCGCTTGGCGTCGAAGCATATCCCGGTAAAATTTTTACCGGCAGCATAACTGCCATGAATTCCGGTATCGATAAAGCGACCCGTACGGTGAAGCTTCGGGCGACCTTGGATAACCCAAAGGAATTGCTTCGTCCCGGGATGTTTGCCGATGTGCAAGTCATGTTGGATGAAGACAAATCGGTTTTGACTGTACCCGATACCGCTATTACCTATAATCCTTACGGGGATGCCGTGTTTGCGCTTGTATCCGGTAACCAGGGGTATGCCGTCCAACTGCGGCATATCATCACGGGCGGAACCAGGGAAGGGCGGGTTGAAGTTGTCAAAGGATTGAGTGAAAACGAACAGGTCGTCAGCGCCGGACAGGTTAAATTACGGAACGGAATGGCCGTTACATTGGATAAACAACCCGCGCCCGGCGAGCGGGAGAATGTACGGTGAAATTCACCGACCTGTTCGTCGAACGACCGGTTTTAGCCAGCGTAATCAGTTTACTGATATTTATAGCGGGATTGCGGGCAATTGTCGCATTGGAAGTTCGGCAATATCCTGAAACCGAAAATACCGTTGTTACGATTTCCACAAACTACCCCGGTGCAAACAGCGATTTGGTCAAAGGTTTTATTACCACGCCGTTACAACAAGCCATAGCAGAAGCCGACGGTATCGATTACCTGTCTTCCAATAGCCGCCAAAGTTTATCGACGATAGAAGCACACATGCGGCTGAATTACGATCCGAACGCTGCGGTAGCGCAAATACAGGCCAAAGTTGCCAGCCAGCGGAATGTGCTGCCGCAAGATGCCGAAGACCCGGTTATTACATCGCAAACGGGCGAATCCACGGCATTGATGTATTTGGCGTTATACAGCGATACGATAAAGCCCGCCCAAATTACCGACTATATGTTGAGGGTTATCCAACCCAAAATACAAGCCATCCCTGGCGTCGGCAAAGCCAAAATGCTCGGAAATAAAACCTTTGCCATGCGGATCTGGCTGGATAGCAAACGGATGGCAGCCTTAGGCGTGACGGCACAGGATATTAACGACGTACTGGAGGATAACAACTATTTATCGGGGGCAGGGAAGACTAAAGGTGATTATGTTGCCATTAATCTGAGTGCGACAACAGATGTTAGAAGCGAAGACGATTTCCGGCAATTGATCGTGGGGGAGCGGAATGGAAGCCTTATCCGGTTAGGCGATGTTGCGAAAACAGAATTGGGTAGCGAGGATTACGATGCCGTAAACTGGTATAAAGGGAAAACCGCCATTTTTATGGGTGTTGAGCAAGCGCCGGGCGCTAATCCGTTGACGGTCGCCAAAGCCGTGCGAGTAGCGATCAAAGAAATTGAGGCGGGTTTACCCAGTGAATTGCATTTATTGCTCCCTTACGATGCCAGCCAATTTATTGAAGATTCAATCAACGAAGTCGTTAACACACTGGTAGAAGCGGTAGCCATCGTATTGTTGGTGATTTACTTATCGTTAGGCTCGTTCCGTGCCGCCATAATTCCGGCAGTTACCGTTCCATTATCTTTAATCGGAGGTGCCTTTTTAATGCTGTTAATGGGCTTTTCCATTAATTTGCTGACCATGTTGGCAATGGTGCTCGGCATAGGGTTGGTGGTCGATGATGCGATTGTCGTCGTCGAGAATGTCCATCGCCATATCGAGATGGGTGCGACGCGGATACAAGCCGCCATCGTGGGTGCACGGGAGCTCGGCTTGCCGGTTGTCGCCATGACCACGACATTGGTGGCGGTGTATGCGCCCATTGGTTTTATGGGCGGTTTGGTCGGTACGTTGTTTACCGAGTTCTCATTTACCTTGGCGGGTGCGGTTTTGATCTCAGGCATCGTCGCATTGACCTTGGCGCCGATGCTGACATCAAAGTTGCTTAAAGAACATAGCGCACCAAATCGGTTCGAACATGCGATTGAACACTTTTTTTCAAGGCTTGCTGATACGTACCGGGGCGGTTTACGGAAAGTGCTTGAGTTTCCGTCAGCTATCGTCGTGTTTGCCCTGTTGGTCGTCATCAGCATCTATATGATGTTCAACCTGTCCGAGAAAGAGCTGGCACCTACCGAGGATCAGAGTGTTTTGTTTTTTATCGCGACAGGGCCGCAAACGGGGACACTCAAATATAACGAAGTCTATACGAAGGAATTGGTTAAATCGTTTGAAACAATTCCAGAATACAAAGAAAGTTTTCTATTGCTTGGCTACGGTAACAGTGTAAATACCGTTTTCGGCGGTTTCAAAATGCCTTCGACGACTGTACGGCATCGTTCGCAGATGGAAATACAACCGGAAGTGCAAGCAAAGGTTAATCGGATTGCCGGTTTTAATACGGCTGTGTTTCCGCGTCCCAGCTTACCGGGCTCGGGCGGCGGATTGCCCTTGCAATTTGTGATAGTGACGGATGCGGACTATTCCGACCTTGAACAAGTCGCCAACGGGCTTATCGATACTGCGATGAAAAGTGGAAAATTCACCTTCATGATGAAAGACGTAGAATTCACCCAACCGAAAGCCACTTTAGTCATTGATCGGGACCGTGCGGCAGATTTGGGCCTGACGATGAGTGACATCGGAAAAAACCTGGCGACATTGTTAGGTGGTGGTTACGTCAACCGGTTTAGTCTGTTAGGTCGAAGCTATAAGGTTATACCCCAAGTTGATGATGTCTCACGATTGGACACGAGTAAATTCAGCCAGTATTACATCAGAACGGAATCAGGCGGGCAAGTGCCGTTGTCGTCGTTGGTTAAGCTCGTAAATTCAGTCGAACCCAGTAAGCGTACCCAATTCCAGCAGCTTAACAGTTTGACAGTATCGGCGATGATGACGCCGGGAATAGCATTGGGCGATGCAATGGCTTATCTTGAAGAAGAGGCTAAAGCCACATTCCCAAAGAATTTCCGTTGGGACTATACCGGTGCTTCTAGGCAATACGCCCAGCAAGGCAGTGCGTTGGTTATTACCTTTTTTATGTCCTTGCTGGTGATTTATCTGGTGTTGGCGGCACAATTTGAAAGCTGGCGTGACCCCTTGATTATCCTGATTTCTGTCCCGTTATCGATTGCCAGCGCGATGGCGTTTCTAATGCTTGGTTTTGCTTCGATCAACATTTATACGCAAGTCGGCTTGATAACCTTGATAGGGCTGATTGCCAAAAATGGTATCCTCATCGTTGAATTCGCCAACCAGTTACAAAGCAAAGAAAATTTGAGTAAGCAGGAAGCCATTGAGCAAGCGTCATCCGTTCGGTTGCGGCCTATTTTGATGACAACGGTAGCCATGATTGTCGCCATGGTGCCGCTGTTGCTGGCGTCCGGTCCGGGTGCAGCCAGCCGCTTCGATATCGGTTTAGTTATCGCAGGTGGACTGGGGGT
>JBGAWU010000105.1:0-7400 GCA_044227425.1 Methyloglobulus sp. | reverse complement strand
GGTGCTTTCACGAAAACGGTTACGTTGACCACCAACGAGGCAACCGATACCCGCATGTTGACCATCAAAGGAGAAGTAAAAGGTCCGCCTGCCCAGGAAAGCGTTCCTGCTGGCAACGGTGGCCTTGAACGTAGTGGTGGTCATAACTAAGACTGATTGATTTTTGGTTTGACGATACGAACCCGGACGGTGCAATACCGCCCGGGTTTATTTTTTAAAAATAACCGGATGAACTTGCAACCATCACAGGGTGTTATTTGTCAGTGCTACAAATTAATTTGTCGGATTTACATGGCAATTGAAGGAAATTCCATTACATTCGACCGCTGAATAAAATGAAAGCCATGCAAAACAAACTACTCGCCAAGTACTTCATCGCAGGTATCATTGTTTTGAGCCTTTTTTCTTTTGCCTATGTGAACCTGCATTCGGCTTATAAAAGCCAAGCGGTATGCGGAAACAAAATGGATGTTCAACATCCTGAATTGGTGGAAGAGGAAGCTCAGAAACGTGATTTTCCGGTACCAGACGTCACTATTCTCAGCCGAATCGCCGATATCGTACAAAAGATGGCGCTAATCGACCGTTAAATTTAAAGGTTGGCAAAAAAGAATCCGGCTTGTTTTCAACACTAGCCGGATTTTTTATTTCTAGTGGTATGAGCACTAGCGCTTCGGATACCCCAAAAAATGCCGGATTGTAGTTCCAACACCGAAACCGATTGTTGCTCCAAGCACCCCGCCACTGAGCACATCCAAAGGGAAATGTACCCCTACGTAAACCTGAGAAATCGAAACCACACCTGCCCAAAGCAATAAAACCGGCGTGACCCACCGCACAGCAAAGCCGAAGAGGGTGCACAAATAAACGGCCACTGCAAAATGGTTTGCAGCATGCGAAGAAGTAAAACTGTAGCCCGAACCGCATGGAACCCGTGCTATGACTTGGTTGGAGAATCGAATATCGTTGCAAGGGCGAACTCGCTGCACATTTTTTTTGATCAACTCACTACTCGTAAAATCCGATAGCCCAATGGCTAACGCAAGCCAAATGAGGATCACCCCACCTTTTCGAATGCCAAAATTTTCGAATATAAATGCCACGATAAAAACATAAAAGGGTGCCCAAAAAAATTTATCGCGGCACAACGGTAAGACTACATCAAAAAGTGGGTTGCTCAGACCCGTGTTAATCCAATGGAAAAGGGCAAAATCGATCGATTGTAACCAATTCATTACCTGTAAGGCTTTTGTGCAATCAATATCAATCTGCGGGAGGTCATTGGGTCAAATGGGCTAAGATCATAACCACCAAAAACGCGACGCAATTCCAATCCCGCTTTTTTAAAAATCTGCTCGAAGTCCTCAAATGTGAATAATCTTACACGTTCGCGAAAATGGAACCTCCGCCCACCCGTCGTAAATTCGACCCGTTTGTATACCCTCCCCTTGCGAATGCTCTTCCGAATTTGGAATTTAATACCATCTAATATCTTCGTTTCGTGGTCAACAAGGTGCTGTTGCACCCATGCTGCATTAAAAAAATCGAGCAAAAACAAACCGCCCGGCTTAAGGCCCTTGGTAACGTTGATCAACGTCAGGAGATGGTCTTTATCCGTATCAAAATATCCAAAACTAGTAAAGATATTGAGGATACCGTCAAAATAGTTCAACCGGAAGGGCCGCCGCATATCATGTTGGTAAAAAGCAAGATGCTCATGCTCGAAATGCCGTGCAAAAGCGATACTTGCCGCAGAGATGTCCAACCCCGTGACGTCAAACCCTTGCTGGGCCAAGTACCGCGCATGGCGCCCTTTCCCGCAGGCCAAGTCCAGGATACGTGCCCCCGCGGGTAACGCAAGCGCACACAACAAATTGTCAATGAAGGTCTTTGCCTCGGAGTCGTCGTGGCTTTGATACAACACATGATAATACGGAGAGTCAAACCAGGTTGCAAACCATTCGCTGCTCATAATAACGTGATTGATTCAGGCCGGGAAATTAGCAATGTTTCAAGCCACCGACTTAAATTTTATTTTTACCAAAAAATTGATGGACATCTTGCTTGTGGCTGCCACGCCCGACGAAATTGCCCCTACAATCGTCTACTTAAACGAAAAATTTAAGCAAATTCAGCCAGGCGTTTATCAAAATGGAGCATGCTCCGTTGCTGTTTTGATCACTGGCGTAGGCATGGCCTTTACCGCTTGGGAAATGGGACGATATCTGGCGCTTAAAAAACCTGATTGGGTCATAAATGCCGGTATAGCCGGCGCACTCGACCCCGTCCTCCAATTGGGCCAGGTGGTGCAGGTGGAGTCTGACTGTTTTGCCGATTTGGGGGCGCAGACAGCCAACGGTCAGTTCCTGGACTTATTTGATTTACAGTTATGCGGCCCCAACGACCCGCCTTTCATCGATCGACAGCTGTATAATTCCGCAGCGGAACAAGCAACATTTCTGCCCAGGGTCCATGGCATAACCGTTAATCTGACGCACGGTTCTGCCGAAACGATTCAAGCCGTCCGAATAAAATATCCCGGCGCCCAAGTGGAAACCATGGAAGGAGCTGCCTTTTTTTATGCCTGCCTCCAGACCGGTGTTTTATTTTTAGCAGTTCGAAGTATTTCAAATTACGTGGAACCCCGCAATCGCAAAAATTGGGAAATCGGATTAGCCATAAAACAACTCAACCTGGTGGTAATCGAAATGCTGGAAGGTCTAATCACTCTTCCATTTCAGTAAATTTCACACCGTACTGCTCAAGCTCCTGCAAAACAGGCTCATACACTTCAGGCATTGTTGGTATATTAACACCGGTTGTAGAAATCTTACCCAATAGTAATAATTTTACAAAAATACCCAGCGGCAGCCCGACCAATCGCGACATGGCTGTATCAGTGCCGTTGTTCCCTTTCATCGTCAGGGTGGAGGTTAATTTATGCTTTCGACGATTGATCTCATACTCGAAAACATGCTGCATGATCACCATGTCCTTATCGTTTGGTTGGAGAGCCCATTTCTCCAGCAGCAATTGTTCCAGTATTAATGCTGGAGTGACATTTTTCACTTTTATCCGCCGTTTACTAAACAGGCCCAACCATTCCAGCTTTTGCATTATATCACTATCAGGCTCGGATTCAATCATTTTAGCAATGCGGTCTTTTACCGAGCCGGTGTGTTGGCTAATTCCTAAAAAAGCCTCCATCAGGTCGTGATAAGACAATTGATCCGAATCGACAATTGGGAAGGTCGCATCGGTCAGGCCAATTCGCACCAAGGCATTCCACGCATCGCAAAAGCCCTTATGCCGGATCGTGCCGCGAAAAAGAGTACGAACATCTTTCAGCCCGTATGCTTCCCGATACAGAAGTGAATCGCGGTTGGCATAGACCTCCCACTGCCCCATCCCCGGGATATCCACCAACCGGTATTGCCGAAACAGGCGCCGGTAGGGAATATATTTCAGTTTCCCTTCTTCCAAAAATTGGGCAGTGCCCTGACCGGCTAAAACTACATTCCGGGGATTCCAGCTGAATTTATAATGCCATGGGTTGTTATCGCTCTCGGGAGCTACCAACCCGCCTGTATAGGAGTAAAATGCAGTGATTTTTCCGCCTTTTGCCCGAATCTGATTGATCCGTTGCATTGCGCTCATGTGATCGATGCCTGGATCCAACCCAAGTTCATTCATGAAAACCAAGGCCCGCTGGCGGGCTTCATCGCCGAGTCGAAAAACTTGTTTAGAAACATAACTTGCCGTAACCATATGCTTACCTAGTGTGATGCAATCCTGGGCAACTTCCAGGTGCATTTGAGGTGGCAACAAGGAGACGACCACATCATGACGGTTGATGACATCCCGCCGGTCATTGGGCTTGGAAGCATCGAGCCAAATTGCCCGGCTGTTAGGGCTATTACCAACCTTTTTCTGTGCCAAGGCCACGTCGGCATCTGCAACGGTAATGAAAAAGTTGTGTTGACGTGCTTGTTCAAGGATGTAATTAATGAGTGCAGTAGAGGAACGGCCAGCGCCGATTATAAGGAGGTTTTGCATGTAATGGTGCCTTGATTATTCGAATGAAAAAAAACGCAATCATTATTTTAACGAACAAATGGCTGCTATACGGCAGACAGTAACAGTTTTATCGTCTCAAAATGAAAAAACAAACTTCACAATTTTAAGATATTATTTTTTAATATTGTTTGATAATCAAGTAATTGTAATACTATTAGTAAATTATTCCAATTTAAAATCTTCACAACATTAAAAAATTGTTATTTGTGATCAAAACTCCCTGCCGCACTTTTGTACCATCACCTAGCATTTAGGCTGATTCAAATGAGAACAGTCGAATGTCTTGGATGTGTTCATGGGATTTCAATACCCGCGCAAATTTGAACAGAAAGCCGTTTAATGCAAACGGCTTTCTGTTTGCGCAACTTGGCCTTAAAAAAAAGGCCGACCCATTTGGCCGGCCAACATTCCACAAAGGAAATGTACATGGGATTAAAATGATAAGTTGCCATAAGGGGGATTAATTATGGCGGAGTAGAATGATTTAATAGCAAGGAAGCCCAAAGGTAAGCGACAATTTTAAGCGATACAACTCCATCGCTGAAAATCCACCAAGACTTTAGGATAGCAACAAAAACCGGGCCTTTCTTTTAAGGTGTCTTGAATTTCTACATTCATACCGAAATCTTATCATCAAACAGCAGCCTGATTATGAGTATACCTGTTACCATCAAAATTAAAAATGGAACCATTCGGATAGCGAATACTCGCTAACACCGAAGGTTCAAACAGGTTACCTCACTCAACCAAATCTGAACAATATTCGTGAGTTAATCCTCACAGGGTCTCGCCAAAGCAGGCGGGACCTTTTTATTTTATTCCACTTGTGACTGCATTACCTTTGCGCGCTAGGTACCAGGACCGAATTATTCGATAAAATCCACTTTGATCCAGGTACTTAAGTTTAAAAGAGTATGAAGAAAACACTAATTTTCAGTCTATTCGGAGCATTTTGGAGTGCTATTTTGTTCGGACAAGGCGTCCAGGACACCACCATCTACGAAGTAGCCGAGCAGCTGCCCTACCCTTTAATGACGAGTTGCCAACCTAGCCGACATCCGGGTTGGCCGGAGGATAGTATTCGCCATTGTGCCGAATCGCAACTGCTTACGCTTCTGGCGAAAAACATCCGGTATCCGGAGGAAGCACGGCAGCAAAATATTGAAGGCACCGTGGTTACCTCTTTTGTCGTTGAGCCCGATGGCCAAATGTCCGATATCTCGATTTTAAAAGATATCGGAGGAGGATGCGGAGCCGAAGCAGCACGGGTACTGGCTGCTCTAAGCGAAATTGGCTTGCGCTGGCAACCGGCATTGCGGGCCGGCAAACCTGTCCGCATGCGCCAGGCGCTTCCCATGCGATTTAAATTACAAGAAGCATTGCCCTACTATCTCACCACCAAGGGCGATACTATTTATGCTGACGTCGACACACCGGCTGTTTTTAAAGGCGGTACCGACTCTTTGATTTCTTTCATATTGAACCGGCTGGAATATCCGGCTAAATACCTGGATAGCTGCAAAACAGGAATTATTGAAATGGCCTTGTTTATCCACCCGAATGGGTCGGTTGAAATTGACAATCAATTGGATTTCAGCAATTTGGGTTCAGATTTCCAATGGCAAGCCATACGGCTGGCGAACCGAATGGCAGGTCTTTGGTCACCCGCTACTTTCCAGGGTAAACCAGTCAGCACCTCAATCCCATTACGCACATTGTTCAAATCCAGCAGCCCGGGGTGTAGTGCGGCCAACTCCCGGTTTGATCGGGCCATGTTATTGGCCGATGAAGGCGCCAATTTTGCCAATCAGAACGAAGCCGATAAGGCCATTGAAAAATGGACCGAGGCCCTGACTTTGCATCCTGATAACACCGAACTGCTCTATTACCGGGGTTCTGCCTATTTGACCCTGAATAAGCGGGAGGAGGCGTGCCAGGATTTCAACCAGATCAAAAGCCTGCTCGGTGTAACCTGGTTTGAACAGCTCAGACGGCTGGCTTGCGGCTGGTGACTGATGTTAAACTTAACAATTACTTAATCCCAGGACTGAACCGTGGCTTTCTACCTTTGTCCTAAATTATACCGTTATGAAGGAGAACCAGCCGGCCAAGAAAATACTGATCGTGGATGACGAGCCGGATATCCTGGAATTTTTGCAGTATAACTTGCGAAAAGAAGGATATGAGGTGGTCACTGCTAACGATGGCAAATCAGCCCTGGTGGTAGCAGAACGGGAAAAACCACATCTAATCGTACTGGACATCATGATGCCGGAGTTGGATGGCGTTGAGACTTGCCGGCTCCTTCGGGAGCGAAAAGAGTTCATGCACACACCCATTGCATTTCTAACTGCCCGGGACGAAGACTTCTCTCAGATTACAGCATTGGACGTTGGCGGCGATGATTACATTACCAAGCCAATAAAACCCAGGGTTTTCATCAGCCGTATCAACGCACTTTTGCGCAGAGCCAACCGGGGGGCCGACGCAGATGAATCCGCCATCCATGTACACGATCTGGTAATCGACCGGCACAAAGTGCTGGTGTTTAAGGGCGATCAAGCTATTGAATTGCCCAGGAAAGAGTTTGAAATTATTTGGCTGTTGGCCTCAAAACCAGGCCGGGTATTTACCCGGGAAGAAATATTCGACAAAATTTGGGGCAGCGATGTTATCGTAGGCAATCGTACGATTGATGTTCATATTCGTAAATTGCGCGAACGCTTGGGTGAGGAATATATTAAGACCATGAAGGGAATTGGATATAAGTTTGAGTTTTAAATAATGGTTTTAATTCCTTCGTTTCAACACCTGGACAATTAACCTTTTTCTGGTCAGCGTGTTTTTCCAATAACCGAGCACTTAACAACATCCGAATGGCAGTGTATGGCGCCGATGTTTAAAAACCAAACCCCACTTCAACTCTCTCTTATTGCCGCTCTCACATCATCGGCATTTATTGTATTGTTGTTATTTATCCTCACCAAAGCGGGTGCGTTTTCCGGCTCTCTGCAAGAGCTCGCTTTACTCTTCGTGCTTGTTTTTGGGATTGGCCTTGGGGCCAATTATTACTTCGTGCGGCATTACATCTTTCGAAAAATCAAGCTCATTTATAAAGTTATCCACCGGCATAAGCTGTCCACCGATTTTAAAGCAGACAAAATTCAAATGGGCACTAACATCCTGGATGAAGTGGAACAGGAGGTGGACCAATGGGCCGAAGAACGCAACCAGGAGTTGGAAGCCCTCGAAAAACTGGCCACTTACCGGAGGCGGTTTATCGGCGACGTGTCGCACGAGCTTAAAACGCCAATTTTTAACAT
>JBGAWU010000104.1:0-7468 GCA_044227425.1 Methyloglobulus sp. | reverse complement strand
ACTCAGTCATTTTTTATCTCCTCTATTAGAAAACAAGATATTTATATCACACCCCATAAGATGGGGGTACTTTGATCGTAATCAAACCAACACCAAGTTATAATTGAAGTACAGACTTTATTATTGTTACGATTGCCGCTTACTTTTATTGTACTGACCTATGGAACTTAAAACTGTCACAAACCAAACCATAGCTCTTGCGGGCATTGCGCAAGTTGCTGTCTTGGTACAACAACTCGCTACCAAAGGGACCTGCGACCAAGAAGCGATGGCAAGCAGTATCGGCAGCGTATTAAAAATCGATTCAGATACAGTCGTCGATATTTACGGCGGATTAAGCGGTTTGAAATTGGGTTTCGACCAACTTAACGGGCAAATCATGGGTACATCCCCCCCAGACCCCGAACAAGCCCGCTATGCCGCATCAATCGTTTTTCTGGAAAAGAAATTGTCCAACCGGAAAGACTTGCTCGATACGATTCAAAATGGAATTTATAAAGCGCAAACACAAAGTGAACAGTTCGGGGTTCTGCATGAAAATGTATTGGCCAATCTCGGCGACCTTTATCAACGCACCGTCAGCACGATACAACCACGGATAATGGTCAACGGCGACCAAGCATTTTTATCGAGACCCGATATTGCCAATAAAATTAGGGCATTGCTTCTCGCAGGTATACGGTCATGTTTGTTATGGCGGCAATGCGGCGGGTCACGATGGAAATTTATTTTTTACCGCAACAAGATACAAAACGAGTTACTGAACCTGATAAAACAAATCTAAATACAGCATCTGACCATGAACATTGACGACATCAACAATGTAAAAAACTACTTACTCGACCTCCAGGACAATATTTGCAAAGCCTTGGAAGGCGAAGAGCCAGAAGCACGTTTTAGCGAGGATCGGTGGGAGCGAAGCGAGGGCGGCGGCGGTAGAACTCGCGTACTCTCAAACGGGCAGGTTTTCGAACAAGGCGGCGTCAATTTTTCGCATGTCGCAGGCTTTAACCTGCCGCCATCAGCGACCGCCAGCAGGCCAGAACTGGCACACCGGAAATTTCAGGCCATGGGTGTATCGTTGGTTATACATCCTCAAAATCCTTATGTGCCGACCTCCCATGCCAATGTCAGATTATTTGCTGCCGAAAAAGAAAATGAGCCGACCATTTGGTGGTTTGGGGGCGGCTTCGATTTAACGCCTTACTACCCATTCGAAGAAGACGTCGTCGAATGGCATCGATGCGCTAAAGCGGCTTGCGACCCTTTCGGTGAAACTGTTTACCACGCGCATAAACGTTGGTGCGACGAGTATTTTTTCCTGAAACACCGCAATGAAACCCGAGGCGTCGGCGGATTATTCTTCGACGACTTGAACGAATGGGATTTTGAAAAGTGCTTTGCTTATATGCAAAGTGTCGGCAACCACTACATCAAAGCCTATTTACCCATCGTCCAAAAACGGAAAAATACCGTTTTCGGAGAACGGGAACGTAACTTCCAGCTTTATCGGCGAGGCCGCTACGTTGAATACAACCTCGTTTACGACCGCGGCACCCTGTTCGGCCTGCAATCCGGTGGACGGACGGAATCAATCCTGATGTCACTCCCGCCCGTCGCGCATTGGCGTTATAACTGGCAACCGGAACCGGGCAGCCCTGAAGCTGTCCTTTATGAACGTTACCTTAAACCCCAGGATTGGTTAGGAAGTTGAAAGGCTTATCCAGTTACTTGTTACTGATCTGAAGGGATTTATCTGATGACAACTTTGCTTCCTGTTTTTCAGACAAAATCCCGCATCGCACCCATTGCAGGGTCAATGATCAACAGAACTAATGCCCCGCCCAATATCAGGCTGCCGACATACCAGCCATCCATTGAAATATCCAAATTCTTGATTGCGGGGACGAAGTCGGCGACCTAGAAATCAGCTCGATAATCTTGCCTGTCAAAATAACCATTACCGCCCTCAAGCACCACTGTGACAAAGGTATTGCCTTGATGCACGGTTTTACCTTTTTCATCCTTTATACTTAACACGACATTTTTCGGCGTGTCCCCATTTGGCAGACGTTTGTATGAAAGCGACTTTAAACATTATTTAATATTTGTGTAATACGATATTTCGCACTAATAAGATTTAGCCCTTTAAAACTTATTAGTAAATCCAGGGAACAGACGTTCGCATCAAGTAAATAATTACACTTTCAAGGAGATTAATATGAAAATCAGAGTTAGCTTATTAACAATACTTTTCTTTGCCATTTTTAGTACGGGCGCGTTTGCCGCTAAGTTAGAACATGAACACGACAACAATGTGATGGTTGGCCATTTCGAAGATGATAAAGATGATTCAGCCATTAAGGAATCTGATGATGACATTAAAGAATTATCGGAAATTCACAACCAATCGCATCACATTTTTCAAGCGATGAACCACGAGCACAAAGGTCACCATGACTTTGAACATTCAGGCGACAATGATGGTGATGATGGGGACGACCATGGTCATGGCAACCAAGTTCCACTTCCTGCCGCTTTCTGGCTATTCGGTCCAGCCTTACTAGGATTATTAGGGATTAAACGTAAAAGTGCGTAGTACTACCCAGGATTTTATCTGAAAAATGTTCGGGGAAGTTTTGTCAAATCATGCTCCTCGCTACCTGAAAAAGCCGACCCGAACTTAAATTAAACAGATCCGCCTACAATGCCATAAAGAAATCAGGATAATCCAGGCATCACCTATTTCCTCTTCAACCGATACAACGCCGATATATCTTCATCACCGAAACCTTCTCCCATCAGTTTTTCGTAATCGGCAATGGTCATTTCGCTAACCGGTATGGAAAGGTTGAGTATTTCAGCCATCGCTTGGCAGATTTTCAAATCTTTATGATGCAGCGCCAGTTTGAAACCGGGGGCAAAAGTGCCGTTGGTCATGGTTTGTCCGCGTCGGTCTAAAAACCAGTTCCCGGCAGCGCCCGCAGACGTTACTTCGATCACCTTGCCCATCGGTAAGCCTTGTGCTTGCCCGAAGGCCAACGCTTCGGTTACGGCCTGGTTTATACCTGCACACATGATTTGGTTAACGGCTTTGGTCGCTTGTCCCGTGCCAACGTCGCCCATGTGGGTGATGCAAGCGGTCATGGTTTCAAGTACGGGCTTTGCGCGTTCCAGAACTGCAGCATCGCCGCCAACCATCATGGACAAGGCACCATTTTTTGCACCTTCCACGCCGCCGGAAACCGGCGCATCGAGAAAAGCGACCCGTTTTTCCGCCAACAGTTTTGCGGCAATTTTAGCCGTTCCACTGCTGACCGTGGACATATCGACCACGATAGCGCCGGGTTTGATCGCAGGAATGATCGTTGTCACCATCTCGAGCACATCCTGGTCGGCGGAAACACAAATCAACACCAATTCCACTTGCCCGACAAGAGCTTCGGAACTTAAACAATGGATTACCTTTAATTCGTTAGCCAGCTCTTCGGCTTTGCTTACCGTACGGTTATAAACGGCGCTTAAAAACCCGGCGGCGGCAACTCGCCTTGCCATGCCCTGCCCCATCGCTCCCAAGCCTATGATGCCTGTTTTCATTGTGTTATTTTAATCCTTCAACGAGATGGAATGAAAACCCTATACCGGACAAGTCGATTGCCGATCATTGGGCATAAGGCGATAATGCCCCTTATACGACTTTATAATACTGAATGTTTATTCTACACAGCTCGAACAAAACTGAGAATCTGGTCGCGCATTTGGCAGCGGTGCTTACACATGCGCCGCTGAGTTCCCCATTTAGCAAGGAACTGTTCCTGATTCAAAGCCAAGGCATGGAACGCTGGTTGTCGCAACAATTGGCGAACCGGCTTCAGGTGTGGGCGAACTATCAATTTTTATTTCCCAGCAAGTTTTATAGTTTTATCGCACAACAAATCGATAACCGTATCGATGATGCCGATTTCGACCGCAGCCTGATCTTATGGCGCTTGGAAGCGCTCTTACGCAATTTAGAACAGCCCGTTTTTTTACCCTTAAAACAATACTTATCGGGCGTTAACCAAGAATTAAAACGCTATCAACTAGCCGAGCAGCTGGCCCAGACATTCGACCAATACCAGATTATGCGTCCTGACTTATTGGCGACATGGCAAAGCGGCCAGTTGCTATACAACAACGCTGTCGAACGATGGCAACAAGCCCTCTGGCAATTATTAACCACCGAGATGGGCAAAAAACATCGCGGCGTATTATGGTTGGATGTCATCGCCAAACTCAATACCACCGATGAAGGCGCTTTCAGCAAGCAACTGCCAGAACGTATTTCGGTATTCGGCGTCAACACCATGCCACCCTTATTCCTGAATTACCTACAAAGCCTGTCAAAACACTGCGACATTCATCTTTATTTGTTAAATCCGGCACATGCTTTTTGGGCGGATCTTGCCAGCAAAAAGCAGTTCTTGGGCAACGAGGATTACACCGACCATCCTTTATTAGTCAACCTCGGTCAGCAAGGCCGGGATTTTCAAACCCTGTTGATGGAATTTACCCGGTTCGACTTCGAACCTGAAAGCTTCGAGACGGTTGAAAACCCTAACAATCTTCAACAATTGCAGAACGATATCCTGAATAACGCCTTATCGGGCAACACCTTGATTAAGGATGGTTCTATCGGCATCCATGCCTGTCATTCCAGAAAGCGGGAAGTCGAAATCCTGCGCGACCAATTATTGTTGGCGCTTGAAAGTGACACCTCCTTAGAATTGCGGGATATTGCCGTTATGGCTCCAGATATCGAACTTTACGAGCCTTTTATTTCCGCCGTCTTTAACGATATCCAGCACGCGGTCGCTGACCGTAGCTTGCGTCTCGAAAACCAAGTAGTGGACACTTTCATCCGTTTTCTGGATTTAAGCCAAAGCCGTCTGGGTTGGCAAAGCGTGGTCGACCTCCTGGAAAGCCCCTCTGTTTATCCCGGATTCGGACTGACCGAATCCGACCTTGAATTAATCAAACACTGGATCCAGGATACCAATGTACGATGGGGGCAATCCGGCAAGCATAAGCAGGAACTGGGATTGCCCGAATTAAATGAAAATACATGGCAAGCAGCGCTGGACCGGTTACTCATGGGTTATGCCGTGGGACAAGACGATGATTTTATCGACGGCGTCCTTCCCTATAAAGCCATAGAAGGCGCATCGGCTGAAGCGCTAGGCGGATTGAACGACTTTTTGCATGTGCTGTTCCAAGCCAAAGCCGAATTTAAACAGGCAAGGACGCTCAAACTCTGGGGAACAAAACTCTTTTATTTTGCCGATCAGTTGCTGGGGCAAAATGGTTTGAATACCGATTTTATCGAGCGAGAGCAATTGAATGAATTGCTGTTGGAATTAGCGGAACGCCTGGCTAAAGTACATAACGGAACAGTCGAATTACACGTCATCGTGCAATGGCTGGAAGGCATGATAGCCGAGAGGAAGTCAGCCAACGGTTTTTTACGAGGCCAATTGACGTTTTGCTCGATGCTGCCCATGCGCTCGATCCCATTCAAAATCATCGCCCTAATGGGCATTAACGAAGGCGAATTCCCAAAGATAGACCGCACCCCAACGTTCGACCTGATCCCGCAACAGTTTCGCCTAGGCGACCGCTCACGCCGAGCGGACGACCGTTATCAATTCCTGGAAATTTTATTATCGGCGCGCCAGCAGTTGATCATCACGTATATCGGACAATCGCAAGCCACAAATGAAACCATTCCGCCCTCGGTCATTATTACCGAATTGTTGGATGTGTTGCGGGATTATTATCAATTAGACAACCTGATTACGCGCCATCCGCTACAGCCATTTAACAAGCGTTATTTTGCCGAAAATCGTGACCTGTTCAGCTTTTCGGAAACAGATTGCGCGACTGCCAAAGCCTTAGCGTTACCGAAGCGCGAACCAGCCCTATGGTGGCAAGGTGCAATTGAAACACCACGAGAAGAAGCCGAAGATAACGTCATTGAGATTGCTGATTTGTTCCGGTTTTATCAACACCCGCAGCGTTATTTCGTCCGCAGGCAATTAAACCTGCAATTAAGCGGAATCGCCGCAGAAACCCAGGAGCGGGAACCATTCTCTACCGCCGAACTCGGTTTATACGACATTCAACAGGATTGGTTGCAGCAATTGCTGGATGGGTCGGATGTCTCGTTGAAGAAATTACAGGCCCAAGGTTTATGGCCGCCAGGCGCAATCGGTGCTTTGGAGTTCGACCAGCATCTGCTCGCGATTAAAGCATTTTCCGAATTAATCAAAGGGCTCGATATCGGCCATCCGACCGAGAACGTGGCAATCGACCTTCATATTAAAAATTACCGTTTAATTGGTACGCTCGGCAACCTATACCAAAACGGCGGCCTGCTTTATCGTTACGCCAACCTTAAAGGCAAAGATTTTATGGCGGCTTGGCTGCATCATTTGGTCATCAACTTTGTCCGCCAGGAAGACACCTACTTGATCAGCGCTGATGATCGATTTCATTTCAAGCCTTCATCCTGCCAGCCGGATTGCTTGCTACAATTGCTCGAAATTTACCGCTTAGGCCAGCAGCAACCGGATGTTTTTTTTGTGGAAGCCGCTTTGGCTTTTATGAGACACGCCGACAAACCCAAAGCGACAAAATCGCCGATTGAAGCGGCAAGCGCCGCCTTGGCAAATTCGATAACGCACGAGAGCGAGCGTGAACTGCGACAGTTGTACGGTAATGTCACGGATTTTAGCCTGATCTTGCGGGATGAATTTGCCGACCAGTGTGAAAACCTCTTGCTACCGGCATGGCGGGCGGCACGTGAAGGTTGAAAAATTCGATCTTACACCATTGCGATGCTAGCGTTACGCCTGGTGGTTGAGTCTGACCTACCGATAGAAAAAATATTGGTCGTCACCTTCACCAAGGCCGCCACCGAAGAGCTTAAAGACCGGATCCGCAGCCGCCTGGCTGACGCCAAACGCATACTGGCAGGCACTAATAATAACAACGACGCTATTATTGACGCCTGGTTACGTCAGACTAACCTGACGACGGAAACCATAAAGCGCCGCCTGGACAACGCCTTATTGGACATCGACCAAGCTGGAATTTTTACCATCCATGGTTTCTGCCAGCGCGTACTCAAGGAACATGCGCTAGCGTCGGGGCAGTTGTTCGATGCCGAACTTACCGAAGATTTAGCTGCCATCAAACAAGCGTGCGCCGACGATTTTTGGCGACGGAACATTCAAAACCGCCCATCCTGGGATGCCGCAATCCTGTCCAAGGATCTTTCAACACCGGATGCGCTATTGGGCAGCCTCTCGTTTGTGCCGGAAGATGCGGCGATCTATCCTGAAAATATAAATTTGGATGCTGTTTTAATCGAACTGAAACAAGCGACAGAGCAAGCTAAGACTTTTATTAAGGGTTATTCCGAAAAACT
>JBGAWU010000103.1:0-7543 GCA_044227425.1 Methyloglobulus sp. | reverse complement strand
GAATGTTTGCATGGTGTGCGCTCATATTAAAACCAAGTTAGGGTGTGGGTTGGGTAAGTATTTCCTATCCCACGATGGAATTTTAGCATTGTTGTTGGAATCCCATCTCGCCGCAATTGATTCGTTATCATTTCATGATTATCTAAACAGGAAACAAAGCAGTTAGCCGGATTTTTAGGAAATACCATTCCGTTGTTTTCGCTCAAGGCGCCACCAGGCTTCAAGGATGCAGGCCACAGACCAGGCCTGGGCCGGTGCGCCGCACGGCGAGTGTGGGGGTTCGGCATCGAATATTTCACTGATTGTGCCTAATCCGGCATCGGATAGATGTTGATGTATAGGCTCCAAACGGCTCAGCGCTTTCCTGATGTCGTTCGTCACTTTGTATTCGGCAAGGGCATAGTGGCCTAGCAACCATGCCCATACGGTTCCCTGATGATAAGCGCCATCCCGTGCCGTTATCCCATCGTGATAATGCGGTTGGTAATCAGGGTTATCCGAGTTTAGGCTACGTAAACCGTAGGAAGTCAACAAGGTCCTGCCGCATAATTGGACGATCGTTTGTTGAATGTCGGGGGTTAAAGGGCTGTAAGGCAGGCTGACGGCGAGGATCTGGTTTGGACGTACCGAATCGTCATCGCCATTTTGGCTATCCAGTACATCGTACAAGCCGCCGTTAGCTGGATTTATAAAACGTAAAAATCCGGTCTTGTTAGCTTTGGCTAGATTATCGTAATTTTCCGGCGAGCCATGCAGTTTGTTTGCAAAATCCGCCATTATTTTTAAGGCGTTGTACCAAAGTGCATTGATTTCAACTGCTTTGCCAATACGCGGCGTAACCACCCAATCACCAATTTTGGCGTCCATCCAAGTCAGTTGCATGCTTTCGCAGCCGGACTTCAATAAACCGTCGTTCGAATCGAGAGCGATGCCGTAACGCGTCCCTTGTTGATAATGCTGGATGATTTCTTCCAATTTGGGAAAAGCTTCCCGCAAACTAGACCAATCATCGCTGGCTTCAATATAAGCACGCCAAGCTTCGATATACCAAAGTGCTGCATCGACAGTGTTGTATTCAGGCGTACCGCCATTGCCGGGAAACATATTCGGTAACATGCCTTGGTCGATGAAGAGGGCAAAAGTCTTGAGGATATGCCTTGCGCTGTCGTAACGTCCGGTAGCCAGCGTTAATCCAGGCAGGGCGATCATGGTGTCACGACCCCAATCGCCAAACCAAGGATAACCCGCGATAATCGATTCACCGTTTTTGTAGTCTTTCAGCGTCCTGGTAATCAGGAAGCTATCTGCAGCCAAAGTCAGTTGTTTGATCCAGTCCGGATTGTTGTGGAATTCCGGTACGGTTATACGGGCCCGCGCCAAGATGCTATCTTCGTGCGTGAAAAAACGGTGCATGACCTCCTCGATATAAGGCGAACAACTTTCTTCCAGACGTGCCGTCAATCCGCTCCACTCGCCATTGAACAAGGGCAGGTTAACTTCACCCACGCAGAGATGATGGTCATTGCTGGATAAACCCCGTTCTCGTTCCACGGGTAGGTCGAAATTTTCTATCCAGTGGCGCTCGGGCTTAATCGTGCCGCCTCGTGCTTGAAATTGCAGCCGGTAAGGGTTTGAACCTGAATCCGAAGGATTGATGACGATCAAGCTATCCTCGCCGTTCGTGGCAAGTTCGGGATTAAACCGCCAGGGTTCGGTATTGCCGTGATGGTCACGGGCGTTTATCAATAAACGGATATGAAGGTTAATATGCTGATAATGGCCTTTGGTAAAGTCGGGGCGGTAAGCGATGTAAACGGTATTCGCGCCCGGTTCCAGCCACACACGAAGCTCTAGTTTCAAGTCGCCGAAAGCATATCGCCAAACCGGCATCCGCCCATCTAGCCAAAACGCTTCGATATGGTTGTATCCTCTAGGGTCGATAATGTTATCACGCCAGCGATTACTGGCGAGTGGCCAGATTACCCCGTCCGCTTCCAACCAGCTGTCGGCTTTGGTAAACACTAGAGAGCGGCCCAAGGGTGGATGTGTCGGCGCAAATAACAGACCGTGATAGCGACGGGTCAATGTTCCGGCAATAGTACCCGATGAATACGCGCCTAGACCGTTTGCCAGCCACCATTCCCTGCGTTCGGCTTGAACTAGGTCGCCACAGATTTCCCTGCCGAAGCGGATAAAATTCGGTCTCGTCATGTCTGCACCTCGTTAAGTTTTGTTGGAAGCTGCCCTGTTAAATACAGGTTCTAGGCGTAAATCGTCAGCGCCGGATTAAATTGTTACATACGAAGTTAGGTACTTTTTGATTAACAAGCTAAGCGAACCACGTCGTAATCCAGTCTAGGATAGACCGTTTTTCCGTGGAATTTTTTTCGTTTTCCGGTTGAGACACCATTCAGGCACATATTATCCCATTCGGTGGGAATGATTTACCTGAAAGGTTTTGCCAATATTCAGGTTTGTTCGAATAAGCTGCCCTGAGACATCGGCTAATAAATTTATTGAGCGGGTTCTGAGTGAAAATGGATTGGGCTGCTACGTTTAATGGTTTTTTTGGCATTGAGCTAACAGCTTAACCTGTTCGAACCTAAAATAAGGCACATTCCATACTTGCTGGAATTTAGGTTTCTAAAATACCAGCTTACTAGAATTAGCAGTAGGGGCAAAATAACCTTAACGATGATGGTGCCCGCCGCCCCAGCCGTATCCTCCGCCCCAACCGTGGTGTCCACCCCAGTCGTCGCGGTCACCGCCATGCCATCTCCCCCAGTCGCCCCAGCCGTAACCGCCGCCCCAACCGTAGTTGCCATAATAATAAGGACGGTAGCCGTAGTACGGATAGCCATAGCCGATAGAAACGCTTGGGCTGTAGCCGTAAGGAGGGTATATAGCACATCCGGTCATTGATAACGCCATTGACAATGCAATCAGTATAATCGGTATTTTCTTCATTATCTTCTCCCAACACACGCTATCGATTTGACCAACTCGCAACTGTTAAGTTGCTGATCTTAAATTATTAAAATAATTATACTTGAAGCCGGTGAATAGAGGCTTAATGGAAGTGAATCGATTGATTGCAATAACCCTAATTGGCAGCGGCTATCTTTGTTAATGCTAAAGATAATACTTGGCTAAATTCCCCTAAAATTTGGCTCAATGCGTGGACTGAACCGAGGTATGAAGTGTCGCGCAGCGGGTGGTTGATAATTGATCTGCCATTTTTGTAAACAATGTTGGTCTTTTCGTTTTTAATCGTCCAATTCGCTTCCAGATTGACCGATTTACCCGGACTGGCATCGAACCGGGAGATGTCGATAATGATTTGGAAATCTACTGTGCCGTGTACGCTCCAAGGGTAAGTGCGGACAGCCGCATCGGGTTGCAAAACCGTCAAATTGCGGCTTATCGTTTGCAGGAGGTGATCCTGCAGTGGTGCTGCCCATTGGTGGAATTGGGCGACTTGCACAGTGTTATCCGATAGCCGGGTGACGATGTTTTTATTTTCCAAAAGTGACGGTAAGGAAATCGGACCGATGCCGATGGATTGTTGGCCTTTGATTTCAACGCTTGCTGAGGGGAGGGTAGCCAGGGGTTTAAGTACGTAAAACTGTACTTTGGGTGAACTGGCGCACGCCGTTAAAAAAAGTGCCAATGCGATTGAAACTAGCCTGATTGCCATTGTCACTCCTCTTCTTCTTCTTCTTCTTTGCCGCGTATCAATGATTCGGGATGTTGTTCCAGGTAATTGGCCAATGATTTCATTGAACTGGCTGTTTCAGTCAATTCCTGGAGCATTTTGTGGAATTCGTAATAACCCGTGGAACCGGGTTCAAGGGTGTTGATTATGTTTTGGGCAGATTTGATGGTATTGCTAGCGGTGCCGAGCGTGGTTTTGGCGGTTTCCAGCGTACCGTTCGCAGTGTTGAGCATACCAGTTGCCGCTTTTGAGGTTTCTTGCAGCGACATTAAGGAATGGTTGAGTTCATCACTCAATTTGTCGAGCGGCAATTTTGCCAGCTTGTCCATAATTACCTGGGCGGAATGGGTAAACTCTTCGAATGAACTGGCGATGGTTGGGAACTCCCGTAACCCGCTGTGATGGCTCAGGTTAACCGTCTGTTTGCTTTCGGGATGGAAATCGAGGTCGATCAACAACTGCCCGGTAACCAAACTGCCCGTTTGTAACTGGGCGCGAAGCCCTTTTTTAATGAGCTGTTCCATCACTTCTTCGTCGCTGACCTTGATGTCTTCATTAACTGATTCGATGCGGTCGGGTTCCAGCTCGACAATCACCGGCACGTTGATCTCGGCGGTTTTTTTGTCCAGTTCAAGTTTAATGTCCGTGACCCTTCCAATCGGAATCCCTCTAAGCTGGACCGGTGCACCTTCCACCAAGCCGCGTACTGAACCCTTAAAGTGCATGACGTATTTTAAAGTATTGGTATAAGTGATTTGCGTAGATTCATCATAAGTGTCGTAGAGCTGGAAAATACTGTTTTCGGGTCTGATATCGGCGGTGCTGTCTTTGGCTGATGCGCGAAAAGCGATGCCGCCGCTGAGCAGGGAGATTAACGGGCCGGTCCTGACTTTAAAACCATTGGCGCTGGCGGATAAGTCGATTCCGCTATCTACCCAGAAGCGGGTGTTTTTTCTGATAAACCGGTCATAGGGTGAATTGATAAAGATTGCCAGTTTAATGGCGTCGGCGCTATCCGACAGGTATTGGGTAAGCACTTCACCCACCGGAATACCATGAAAATTGATGTGGGTGCCGGGTACAATTGATCCTATATTGTTGGTTTCCAAAACATATTGCTTGCCGTCTATATGGCTTTTGAGAATAGGCGCTGAGATCAGTCCGGTAAAATGAAGGTTCTGTTCACCCGTGCCGGGTTTTAGTTCGATGTAAGAACCCGACAACAGGGTATTCAACCCTGAGATGCCGCTTAAGCCGACTTGCGGTTTGACTACCCAGAAACTGGTGTTTTGCTTTAAGAAATTAGTTGCGCCGCTGTTCATTTGGGCCGTGACGCGGATGGTTTTTAAGTCGTCGTTGATTGAAATGGACGTCACTTTTCCAACATCCACATCCAGATAGCGGATTTTGGTTTTATCGACTTCTAAGCCTTCCGCCGTGGGAAAGTCGATGGTGATAACCAGCCCTTTTTCCGATGCCGACTTATAAATCAACCAGGCGCTCACCAATAAGGCGATAATGGGTAAAAACCAGACGAGCGGAAGGTCGAACCTTTTGCTCAGGACCGCGTCGTCGACATTCAATTCTTCTTCAGTTTGATCGGTCATGGTCGATTTGATGGTCCCAAATCAGGCGCGGGTCGAAACTTTTGGACGCCAGCATCGTAAGTACGACAACAGCCGCAAAGGCGGTTGCCGCCGGGCCAGCGATAACGGTTGCCACGCCACCCAAATCAACTAGGCCGACCAAGATAGAAATCATGAAAATATCCAGCATCGACCAGCGACCCACAAAAGCAATTATCCGGTACATTCGGGTAAATAAATGCGCGTTGACCTGCCACCGGTAATGGACGCAAAGCATGAGCAGCGTGATTCCCAAAAGTTTTAACAATGGGACCAAAATGCTGGCAACCAGCACCAATACCGCAATCGGTATCATATCCTGTTGAATTAACACCATAATACCGCCTGAGATAGTGTGTTCGACCGTGGCGCCGAGTTCGGTAACAGCCATGACAGGGAAAATGTTGGCCGGGATATAAAGGCTAAAACTGCTGATAATCAAAGCGGCGGTAAGGTGAAGGTTTGGGTTCCTCCGGGCGCGGACATGGCCTTTACACACCGGGCAGGTACAGTCTGTTTTGGATTTAATAAGGTGGCCGCATTCGTGGCATCTTATAAAACCTTGCGCTAATGCGGTGCTTAGATATTTCATTCGCTAGAACTTAGTTGGTAATCCGGCAATTCGGCGCCAGAAAGTAGTGCTGTCGAATTCATTTGCCAACATGGCGTTGGCAATCAGAAGGCCAACGAAAGCGTATAATCCGAAACCCAACTCAATATCCGCCATATCGGAAAGTTTTACACACGCGACAATAATTCCCAAGGCGTACACTTCAATCATAGCCCATTCATACAGGTGCTGATACCACCGCATCCAGACTGTGAGATGGCTGTTAGGTTTTTCGGTAAATAAATGTAAGCTGACAAGAAAGGCCAACACCATGTTTACCAAAGGTAAAATGATGCTGGAAAGTAACACCAAGATGGCTACCCCCCACATGTCTTCCATAAATAAACCCATGACACCTGACCATAAAGTCCCTTGCTGCTCGTTGCCGAGAAGTTTAATACCAAGCATTGGTAACAGGTTCGCAGGTATTAACAGCACCAAACCGGCGATTGATAACGCCAGTGTCCGTTCGATGCTGTGTTTATGCGGGCGTTGCAACAGATATCCGCAGCGCGGACAAAGCGCTTTGTCGCCCGCTGCGGGTTGGGACTGTTTCAGTAAGAGGTCGCATTCCGGGCAGGCTTCATATTCAGTGGATGGCATAACGTTAAAACCCAAGGCTAAAGCACTAAGACAACCCGGAATCCCTTTTGTTTTGTGGCATTGGCCGGTTTATTACCACTGCGATTCGCCCGTTTCCGGATCGTACATTTCATGGACGATTTTGTGGCGGTTGGCGATCAATTCGTCGATAGTGGGCGAGTTGCCCAAAGCCCGTTTGATGGCGAGTTTCATTGCTTCGTAATTCGTCCGATATAAGTCTTTCCTGTCCATGTCGGGATTGGTCGCGCATTCCGGTGCTATCCAGATCATTACGATAATACACAAATCGTTGGCCTGCTCTTTCGGGATGACACCATCAATGACGCTATCCAACACGGCATCGGCAATGGCGGATTGCACCGGGCCGCCAAGCAAATTAACGTAAGCGCTCGATTTAATGGTTACTTTCGGCACCATTATTGTCGCAGGCCGGACTTGCTGGTTACAGGCACGGATCGCAAACATCCGGGTATGGCCTTCGGTTTGTCCCATCAAGGTTGCAAAAGCGTGTCCGGCAGGGCCTTTCACGCTGCCGATTAAAATTTCAGGCATTGCGTCCGTGCCTTGTCCATCGCTTGAAAATACGGTGGCCTCGCCAGTCCTGAACCAGATTGTATCCGACATAATAAACTCCAGAAGTAACAAACTAAAACCGCATTCTATGATGGATGAAGTTACAGGGGCAAGAGCGGGAGTTTGTTTACATTTCACCTGATGGATGTTTATCCCGGTGCACAGGCAATAACCGTAGCAACGGCGGGATATGCTAAGATGGCGCCCCGATTCATTATGCATTCATCTTCAAGGATGTAGGCTTTAGACAAAATATTTTTAACCGACAGACATGCCATCAAAGTTATTGCCATTAGTTTCCACGGCGCTGTTTTATTTTATTTTTTACTTGATCAGTGCGTTGAAATTCGACGTACAAGTGAAACTGACAGCCATCCCTTTAGATTTTTGTCTTCAACTGATAGTAGCCTATATCCT
>JBGAWU010000102.1:0-7544 GCA_044227425.1 Methyloglobulus sp. | reverse complement strand
GGGAAGCAAGGGCGGTTCAGGCAAAATTTGCTGGGAAAACGTGTCGATTATTCAGGCCGCTCGGTAATCGTGGTGGGACCAACCTTAAGGTTGCACCAGTGCGGATTACCTAAAAAAATGGCGCTCGAACTATTCAAACCGTTCATTTTCAGTAAATTGCAATTCCGTGGTCTAGCTACGACCATTAAAGCTGCAAAAAAGATGGTCGAGCGCGAAGGCCATGAAGTATGGGATATTCTTGAAGAAGTCATTCGCGAACACCCGGTTTTGTTGAACCGGGCTCCGACATTGCACCGTTTGGGCATCCAGGCATTCGAGCCTACTTTGATTGAAGGTAAAGCCATTCAGTTGCATCCGTTGGTTTGTAGCGCGTTCAACGCCGACTTCGACGGCGACCAAATGGCTGTCCATATTCCGTTGTCTATTGAAGCGCAACTGGAAGCCAGGACGTTAATGATGGCGACCAATAACATTCTGTCGCCCGCGAACGGCGAGCCGGTCATTAACCCGTCACAGGACGTCGTATTAGGGTTGTACTACATCAGCCGCGAGAAGATAAACGCAATTGGTGAAGGAAGTATTTTCGTCAGTGTGGGCGAAATCCATAAAGCGCTACTTGCTAAATCGGTTGAATTGCAGACAAAAATTCAATTGCGGATTACAGAAAAAGTGGCCGATGAAAACGGCCAATTACGCGATAAGACCCATCGGGTATCGACAACAGTGGGACGCGCATTAATCTGGGAAGTGGTGCCGGAGCGGATGCCTTTTGACCTTGTCAATTGCGATATGACTAAAAAGAACATTTCCCGGTTAGTCAATTACAGCTATCGTCATTTAGGGAATAAGGATACTGTTGTGCTTGCCGACCAGATCATGTATCTGGGCTTCAGGTACGCAACGCTTTCGGGCGTTTCGTTCGGTATCGACGATATGGCGATACCGGCTAAAAAAACGGAGATCATTAAGTCTGCCGAAGCTGAGGTTAGCGAAATTCAAACGCAGTATGCATCCGGTTTGGTAACGGATGGGGAGCGTTACAATAAGGTTGTCGATATTTGGTCCCACGCTAACGACCAGGTTGCCAAAGTGATGATGGATGGCTTGGGAGAAGAATCGGTTATCAATTCTGAAGGCAAAAGCGTTAAACAGAAATCGTTCAACTCGATATTCATGATGGCCGAATCGGGTGCGCGGGGTTCTGCTGCGCAAATACGGCAATTAGCAGGTATGCGCGGCTTGATGGCGAAACCTGACGGATCGATCATTGAAACGCCTATTACCGCGAATTTCCGGGAAGGCCTTGACGTATTACAGTACTTCATTTCGACGCACGGCGCCCGCAAAGGTTTGGCCGATACGGCGTTGAAAACGGCGAACTCAGGTTATTTGACCCGGCGTCTCGTCGATGTTGCGCAAGATCTGGTGATTATTGGTGAAGACTGTGGGACTTCAAATGGTTTGGTGATGATGCCTATCATTGAAGGAGGCGATGTTGTTGAGCCATTGTCTGAGCGAGTTCTAGGCCGCGTCGCTGCCGTTGATGTGTTGGATGGTTCTGGCGAAAATATCATCGTACCCAAAGGTACGCTGCTTGATGAGCACTGGGTTTCAGTGCTTGACGACAACAGTGTGGATCAAGTCTTGGTGCGCTCCATTATTACCTGTGAGAACAGGCATGGCGTATGTGTTGCCTGTTATGGTCGCGATTTAGGTCGCGGGCATTTGGTTAATATCGGCGAAGCGGTCGGCGTTATCGCCGCCCAATCGATTGGAGAGCCGGGAACGCAGTTGACCATGCGGACATTCCATATAGGTGGCGCGGCGTCCCGGTCAGCGGCTATCAGTAACGTACAAGTGAAGTCGGCAGGTAGTTTGCGGCTGAATAACCTGAAATCCGTCGTTAATAGGGAAGGTAACCTCATCGCCGTGTCAAGGTCGGGTGAAGTCGGTGTGGTTGATGAATACGGTCGGGAGCGGGAACGTTATAAAATTCCCTACGGTGCCGTATTGTCGGTCAAAGAGGGTGATAAGGTTAGCGCGGGCGACATTATCGTAACCTGGGATCCCCATACGCATCCGGTCATTACCGAGGTGGACGGTGTTGTCGAAATGATTCATTTCGTAGACGGCGTTACTGTGCAAAAACAATCCGATGAAGTCACGGGTTTGAGTTCCTTGGTTGTTACCGATCCGAAGCAGAGAGGTAGTGCCGGTAAGGAATTGAGACCGATGGTTAAATTATTAGACCAGGATGGCGGCCCGATTTTTCTACCTGGCACAGAAATACCTGCGCAATACTTTTTGCCGACCGGCGCTATCGTCGGCATCAAAGACGGCGGGGAAGTTAAAATCGGTGACGTGTTGGCAAGGATTCCGCAAGAATCCAGTAAAACGCGTGATATTACCGGCGGTTTGCCACGGGTAGCTGACCTGTTCGAAGCGCGTAAGACAAAAGATCCCGCAATCTTGGCGGAAACGAGCGGTACGATTTCTTTCGGGAAGGAGACCAAAGGCAAGCAACGGGTCATCATTACCGATTCATCCGGTGAGCAAGTAGAAACCCTGATTTCGAAATGGCGCCATATCACAGTATTCGAAGGCGAATATGTCGAGAAAGGCGAAACCATAGCCGAAGGAGAGTTAACTCCGCACGATATTCTTCGGTTAAGGGGAGTGGAAGAGCTGGCGAATTATTTGGTTAAAGAGATCCAAGACGTTTATCGCTTGCAAGGAGTGAAAATTAACGACAAGCACATTGAGGCAATTATTCGCCAGATGTTAAGGAAGGTCGAAATTACTGCGGCTGGAGATACTTCGTTCCTGAAAGGCGACCAAGTGGAGCGTACTTTGCTTAGGGAAGAAAATGATCGGATTGAAGCGGAAGGAAAGATTCCGGCCAGTTATGAATCAATCTTGTTGGGTATTACTAAAGCTTCTTTGGCGACGGAGTCGTTTATATCGGCAGCTTCTTTCCAAGAAACAACCCGGGTGTTAACGGATGCGGCTGTGCGCGGTTTGAATGACAACCTACAAGGTTTAAAAGAAAACGTAATCGTAGGGCGGTTGATCCCGGCTGGTACGGGTTTAGCCTACCACGAAGGCAGGAAAAATAGGCAAGTCCAAAATCAAGCTATTGAGAGCGAACAAGTCTCAAGTGTTGATGCGGATGAGGTTGAAGAGGCGCTTAAGCAGGCATTAAATATTTAGGGCTGAGCTGAAAAAATCAGCTTGACCAATTAAAAGTTAACAAGTATCATGCTCTGCTCACATGGGCTTAAGCGTTTGAGCTGAGCGGAATGTAAATTATCAGATAACGCCGTCATAATTTGCCAATGACTAATTATCAAACGCTTATACTGTATTTGGAGTAATAATTTTATGGCCACGATCAACCAATTGGTTCGTAAGCCGCGTGCGAAAAAAGTAGAAAAAAGTAATGTCCCTGCGTTGGAGGCGTGTCCTCAGCGTCGCGGTGTGTGTACTCGTGTGTACACTACAACGCCAAAAAAACCTAACTCTGCGCTGCGTAAGGTGGCTAGGGTGAGGCTGACGAACGGCTCTGAGGTGAGTAGTTATATCGGCGGTGAAGGTCATAATCTGCAAGAGCACTCTGTTGTGTTGATTAGGGGTGGTCGTGTAAAGGATTTGCCTGGTGTGAGGTATCACGTTGTGCGTGGTAGCTTAGATGCGTCTGGTGTGAATAACAGGAAGTGTGGTCGTTCCAAATATGGCACGAAGCGTCCAAAAGGCAAGTAAGAGTTGGTGAGATAATGTCAAGAAGAAGAGTTGCTACTAAACGCGAAATAATTCCTGATCCTAGGTATGGTAGTGTTATGCTGACCAAGTTTATGAATATGATCATGGAAAGTGGAAAAAAATCTGTTGCCGAAGGGATTGTTTATGGTGCCTTGGATGTGATCGAAAAGAAAGGCCATGGCGAGCCATTGGAAGTGCTTTCTAAGGCTTTGGAAAATGTGCAGCCTCGCGTGGAAGTAAAGTCTCGTCGTGTCGGTGGTGCAACTTATCAAGTCCCGGTTGAGGTGCGTCCGTCAAGGCGATTGGCTTTGGCTATGCGTTGGTTGATAGATGCTTCCAGAAAGCGCAACGAGCGCAGGATGTCTGTCAAGCTGGCGGGCGAATTGATGGATGCTTATGAAAACAGGGGTTCGGCAGCTAAGAAGCGCGAAGATACCCACAGAATGGCTGAGGCAAATAAAGCATTCTCCCACTACCGTTGGTAGTTTGGTTGGTATTGATAAATTGAGTTTTGCTGGTGGTTAGGAAGACGCCCATAGAGCTTTATCGTAATATCGGTATTATGGCTCATATAGATGCAGGGAAAACCACTACTACGGAAAGGGTTTTGTACTACACGGGTGTTTCGCACAAGATTGGGGAGGTTCATGATGGTGCGGCCACCATGGATTGGATGGAGCAGGAGCAGGAGCGGGGAATAACTATTACTTCTGCGGCTACAACCTGTTTTTGGGGTGGGATGGAAAAGCAATTCCCACAACATAGAATCAATATAATCGATACGCCGGGTCACGTTGATTTCACGATAGAAGTAGAGCGTTCGTTGAGGGTGCTTGATGGGGCTTGTGCGGTTTTTTGTGCTGTTGGTGGTGTGGAGCCTCAGTCAGAAACGGTTTGGCGGCAGGCAAATAAGTATCATGTGCCGCGGTTGGCATTTGTAAATAAAATGGATCGCGCTGGGGCGGACTTTTTGCGGGTTGTTAGGCAAATTGGGGTTCGGTTAGGGAGTAAGGCGGTTCCTATGCAGCTACCGATAGGTGCTGAAGAGCGCTTTGAAGGGGTTGTTGATTTAATAAAAATGAAAGCCATATATTGGGATGATGCCAATATGGGGATGACCTTTGTGGAAAAGGAGATTCCACCCGATATGCTTGTTGAGTGCCAAAAATGGCGTGACTATGCAATCGAAGCGGCGGCTGACGCCAATGAAGAATTGATGGGCAAATACCTCGAAGCTGGGGTTTTGTCGGACGAAGAGATAAAGGCGGGTATACGCCAGCAAACAATTGCGAATCAAGTAGTTCCTGCGTTTTGTGGATCGGCTTTTAGAAACAAGGGCGTTCAGGCGATGCTGGACGCCGTAATTGAGTATCTGCCTTCGCCATTAGATATTAAAGCGATAAAAGGTGTGCTGGATGACGGGGTTGCAGAAGCAGAGCGTCCGCCTGCTGATGATAAACCGTTTTCATCGTTAGCATTCAAAATTGCTACAGACCCCTATGTGGGTACGCTTACTTTCTTTCGGGTTTATTCCGGTGTTTTGAGTTCAGGAGACACGGTTTTTAATCCTATAAAAAAGAAAAGAGAGCGCATTGGTCGTATTGTGCAAATGCACGCCAATAGTAGGGAAGAAGTTAAAGAGGTTTGTGCCGGAGACATAGCGGCAGCCATCGGCTTGAAGGATGTGACAACTGGGGATACGTTGTGCGATCCTAATAATATTATTTTGTTAGAGCGAATGGACTTTCCTGACCCCGTGATTTCTGTGGCGGTTGAGCCGAGAACAAAAGCGGATCAGGAAAAAATGACTATTGCCCTAGCTAAGCTGGCGCAGGAAGATCCTTCGTTTAGGGTGCATACCGATGACGAGTCCGGGCAAATAATTATTTCGGGTATGGGTGAGCTTCACCTAGAAATAATTGTGGATCGGATGAAAAGGGAGTTTGGGGTTGATGCCAGCGTTGGTGCTCCGCAAGTCGCTTATCGAGAAACAATACGGTCTGCGGTCGAGCAAGAAGGAAAGTTTATCAGGCAATCAGGCGGTCGAGGGCAATATGGGCATGTCTGGTTGAGGTTGGAGCCGAAAGAATTAGGTTCTGGCTATGGGTTTGTGAACGGAATAGTTGGCTTTCAAAATTGCGGGATCCATGTGTTTTAAGGAAGGCGCAAGAAAGGCGAATCCGGTGTTGTTGGAGCCTATTATGAAAGTAGAGGTGTCCACTCCCGAAGAGTATATGGGGGACGTAGTTGGCGATATCAATAGGCGGCGCGGGATCATCCATGGTATGGAAGATGCGCCCTTTGGTAAAGCGCTGAGTTGCGAAGTTCCGCTGGCAGAAATGTTTAAGTACTCTAATGATTTGCGTTCGGCAACACAGGGGCGAGCTACTTACAGTATGCAGTTTGAAAAATATAGTGAAGTACCTGCATTTATTGCAGAATCGATTATTAAAAAATCATCATAATTTGAATGTAACATAAAGGTGTTGAGTCATGGCTAAAGAAAAATTTTCACGTAATAAGCCTCACGTTAACGTTGGCACTATTGGTCACGTCGACCATGGTAAAACAACATTAACTGCCGCTTTAACCAAGGTGATGGCTGAGTTGCAAGGTGGCGAAGTAAAGGCGTTCGACCAAATCGACAATGCGCCTGAAGAGCGTGCGCGTGGTATCACAATCGCTACTTCGCATGTTGAGTATGAATCAGCAACCCGTCATTATGCTCATGTTGATTGCCCAGGCCACGCTGACTACGTAAAAAACATGATTACTGGTGCGGCGCAGATGGATGGTGCAATTCTGGTGTGTTCTGCTGCCGATGGCCCGATGCCTCAAACAAGGGAGCATATCCTTTTATCAAGACAGGTAGGCGTTCCTTATATCGTTGTTTTCTTGAACAAAGCCGATATGGTTGATGATGCGGAACTGATTGAGCTTGTTGAAATGGAAATCAGGGAATTGTTGGATATGTACGAATTCCCCGGTGACGACACTCCGATTGTAATTGGATCAGCGCTGAAAGCTTTGGAAGGCGATACCAGCGAGTTGGGCGTCCCTTCGGTTGTGAAGTTAGTAGAAGCATTGGATAGCTATATCCCTCTGCCTGAGCGGGCTGTTGACGGTGCTTTCTTGATGCCGATCGAAGACGTGTTCTCGATTTCAGGTCGCGGTACTGTTGTGACAGGACGTATAGAGCGTGGTGTCATTAAAGTCGGTCAAGAAGTTGAGATTGTAGGTATTAGGCCGACCGTATCAACAACGGTAACTGGTGTCGAAATGTTTCGTAAATTGCTTGATCAAGGTCAGGCAGGTGATAACGTCGGTTTGTTGTTGAGAGGCACCAAACGTGATGATGTTGAGCGCGGACAAGTTTTGGCTCATAAAGGTACTATCAAGCCGCACTCACACTTCAATGCTGAAATTTACGTGTTATCAAAAGATGAAGGTGGTCGTCACACCCCGTTTTTTAACGGATACCGTCCGCAGTTTTATTTCCGGACAACAGACGTAACCGGAGCCGTTGATCTTCCAGAAGGTGTTGAAATGGTAATGCCTGGTGATAACATTTCGGTAAAAGTTAAGTTGATTTCACCGATCGCCATGGAAGAAGGTCTGCGTTTTGCGATTCGCGAAGGTGGGCGTACGGTTGGTGCGGGTGTTGTGGCATCTATCATCGAGTAAATAATATGACTAACCAAACTATCAGAATCCGATTGAAATCATTTGATCATAAATTAATTGATCAATCGGCTGGTGAGATAGTAGAAACAGCAAGAAGGACA
>JBGAWU010000101.1:0-7565 GCA_044227425.1 Methyloglobulus sp. | reverse complement strand
AGTTGTTGTTGGGGCATTCGGATTTATCGACGACGCAAATTTATACCCATATTGCCAGCGAACGCTTAAAAGAGTTACATACGAAATTTCATCCACGAGGATAGCATTAAAAAATGGCGCAAAACATTCATCCAACCGCTTACATCGCTGAACATGCCAAGCTGAGCGATAACGTGACCGTCGGCCCTTTTGCCGTCATCGAAAACCATGTGGAAATAGGGGAGGGCTGCCGGGTCGGTTCTCACGCCGTCGTGCAGCCTTATGTCAAGATGGGTAAAGGTAATGTCCTGCATCCGCACGTGGTGTTGGGAGATTTGCCCCAGGATACCGGTTTCAAGGCGGAAACCGTATCCTGGCTGGTGATCGGCGACAATAATACATTCCGTGAAGGCTTTACCGCGCACCGCGCGTCCAAAGAAAACGGTGAAACCCGTATCGGTTCCAACTGCTTTTTAATGAACAACAGCCATGTCGCGCACGATTGTAAACTGGGTGATAGTGTTATTTTCGCCAACAATGTGGCAATCGGTGGTCACGTCGAAGTCGGTGATAGGGTTTTTATGGGCGGTAACGTGGTTGCCCATCAATTTTGCCGGATAGGCGCTTACGCCATCGTGCAGGGCACGACCGGATTAAGCATGGACGTGCTGCCTTTTACCTTGATTGGTGGCCATTACGCCAAGCATTACAAGCTGAATACCGTCGGTTTGCGGCGGGCTGGAATCACCGGTAACCGCTATGCTGTTTTAGCCAAGGCGTTCCGTTTATTACGGCATAAACAGCCGTTAGACGACCTTGAAGAAACCGAAGAGTTACGTTATCTGAAAGATTGGCTGGCTGTTAAGTCAAGACGAGGGATACACGGTTTTGTTGACATCTCAAGCAGCCAAGAAGATTAAGGTCATTCGCAGATATCTTGTTCGATATCCTCAATCCCGGTCGAACTCATAATTCAACTTGATACGTTGTGAAGTTCCGGTCTGGGTTTCAACGTTAATCGTATCGGTCAGTTTGTGCTTCAATACCAGATTGGCTTGTTTGTTGAACATGCCGATTTTGGTGCCGATATAGAAATCAGGCGTCAGGTATTGGCCCATCACCAGTAAGGTATCCTTTAAGGTATCACCTTCTTGTACCTCGAATTCATTGAGTCCGAATTTTTCCGTAAGCCATGACGCTTGTCCGGCACCGTAAGACAACGCAGCGCTAGCTAACATACTGCCCTCCGAACTACTGACCTGGTTTAGCGGACTGCCGGTCACCAGATAGGCAAGCGCTTCCGATTCCGGCATGGCAGGATCGGCAGAAATCCGTGTTTGCGGGCTTTTCAACGTGCCGCTCAAGTTAAGGATAGCGGTCACTTTCTTGCTTTTGGAGACTCGGATTGCTTCGACATCCAGCCAGGGATTGTCCGCCGGGCCGTTGAATACAAGTTGGCCTTTCCGCAAAGTCAAGTCCTGTCCGAAGCGTTTGTAAGTGCCTTTTTCCATATCGACATTGCCTTGCATGACTGTTTTTTCGCCCGTTTTAATAACCTTAAGACTGCCGGATAAGCCGGTTTTTAGGCCAAGTCCTTTGAAACTGACATCCTTGCCGAGCTTAATTTCTATATTTGCATCAATTCCGGGTGCTGTTGGTAAACTGTTTTCCGGTTTTTCTTCGCCGACGATGATTTCATCTTCGCTGACTTTAACAGCGGCTTCGGGTAGTTCGTTGAGTTGCAGGATCGCTTTCGGTATGGCTAATTCTCCGCCAATAAGCTTTGTTGTATTGTTTAAGGTGAATGTTAGATCAGGCGAAACGGCAATCTGTGCTTCGGGTATCTTGGCGACTTCAAAGTTTTTACCTGTCAAGGTCAGATCAATCGGCGTATCCAGACCCGATTCCAGGTTTATTTTGCCGTCAAGGTTAACTGTCCCTTCGCCGGACTTGGCAGCACCTTTAAGTTGAATTAAGCGTCCGTTATCGGGCGACGTTGCGGCGTTCAGGTTAATTTCGCGGATGCTCAAACCGTAATCGTTGACGTCGATTTCACCGCCGTTCAATTTTATGCCGCCGTTCATAAGAGGGGAGGCTGTTGTGCCACTGATTGCCATGTCGGCGTTAATCACGCCTTTAACGTTCGATAACTGCGGCGCTAACATTTCAGCCCATGCCAGCTCGCGGATCGAAGCGTTAAACTGTCCCGATAATGTGCTAGCCGGCCCAGTATCCATTTTGAGCTGGCCTCGGACAAAATCATGTCCACTTAACGCAATATCCACATCGGCGTTGATTTGCTTGTCGGCAATCCGCCCGTTAAGCGTCGACGCACCCAAGACAACCTTATTTTCTGCACCATCGGTGCGTACCAAAAGGGTCGTATTGGCGGGTATCGACAACTTGACGTTTCCGGCCAGAACATTAGCCCAGGACAAATCGGCATCCAGATTGATCAAGCTTTTTAAGTTTATCTTTTCAGGTGTTTCAGGTTTGTTCAGGATAACAGGCACTACGGAACCGGTGAGTTGTATACGGTTATCGGAGCGGCCTGTGGCATAGGCATGTAAATCGATAGAGCGTAAACCAAGCGTAGCCGAACCCGGTTCGCTGACATTGACCGTGCCTTCGGTAAGGTCGATCCGACCGGCTATTCCCGGTTTAAGGAGCGAACCTTGTAACTTTAAATCGGCCTGCAACCGGCCTTTGAGGTCGGAAAGCGGGCTAGCGAAAGGTTGTATCGGCGAAAAATTGGTAATTGAGGCTTCAATTTTACCTGACAACGACTTTGCCCCTCCCGTGTCAAACAAAACAGAAGCCTGTAGGGCGTCGTTACCCGTCAAGTTCAGGGTAAGGTCAGAAGAAACTCGTTCGCCTTTTAGCGTACCCGACAGTAACGACCGCCCGATCTGGATGTTTCGTTCGGTTCCATTGGAAGCTACCGTTAACTTTGCAGGCGAAAGGGTCAGACGATAATCGCCGTTTAGTTTGTTATTGTTACGTTGGATTTTGGCATTTGCATCGATAAGGCTTGTAAATACAATCGATTTAGGTAGTAAGGGTTTAAACAAAAGGGTGGGTAAAGCTTTAATCTCCACTAGCGCGTTCAAATCACTGTTGGCACCATAAGCACCCTGGCTACAAAGATAAGCATCCTTATGCGTCAAACAGAATTTATCGAAAGCCAAATCATAGCTGGTCGCTTTCTTGTCTACAGTTAACCGCACGTTTTTCTGTAATGACCAACGGTTTTTGTCCGGATCTGTGATGTCGAGCCGGTTTAAATCGCCTTTCCAGCCGTTTGCCAGTAACTGGCCGGCCAAAGCGGTTGAGACCGTCCCGTGCGGCGCAACCAGATCAGCGTTAAACCGGTGTTGTTTGCTGGTGCCGTTCCCTTGCAAGGAGAATTTTGCAAGCGTCAACGTACCGCTTTCGATGTCGTTGCCGACGATGTTAAGGCTCGAAGTTTTTTGGTCATCGGAATAATAATCGACATCGATAACGGCGCTTTGCAGCTTGAAGTTATTAAATTGCAGGCGCTGCCCCTGGATTTTCACTTGCGCCGAAGGGTTCTTGAAACTGCCCTGTAAACGTCCGTCGCCTGTCAATTGGCCACCCAGCCCCGGCCATAACCTATTTAATGCGGGCATATTCAACGAGAACTTGAGATTATTACTGGCTTGTCCGAGTTCGCCTTCAGCTTCGATTTTGTTTGTTCCCAAGGCGGCGTTAAACGCATCGACATCGAGTTGTTCGCCGTTTAACCGAAAACGTCCCATAGCATCAAGCGGTTGTTTACGTAATTGCCCGCTGAGTTTGTTAATCTCGGCGCTGATTTGCAGGGCTTTGGGGTCGAGTTTGCCTTTAAGGCGGCAATCGAGCTTTAAGCTGCCGGGTAGTTCAGGAATAATAATTGCTGGATTAAACTTATCGCCTGTTGCTGTGATATCGAATTCCGGGATAGTACGCCAGGAAACCTTGCCGTTCAGGTTAAATAAACCGGTAGCCGACTTCATTTCCAATGTGTCGATAGTGAGGGCGTCGAGGCTACCTTTCCCGTCAAAAAACAAACGCGTCTGCGGCAAATACTGCTGGCTTAATTCGGCATTGAGCTTGACCTGGTAATCGTTGGGCATACCGCTCAGTTCGAAATGCCCTTTGGGACTTTGTATTTGCGGCGGGGCTACAACAATCGGCCACTTTACGCTTTCCCAATCGCCGTCGGCTTTTATCCGGGGATTATCGGCGGCATCGGTTATCGCACCTTGAAACGACAACTTGAATGGCGAAGATAAACGGTTTGCGAAATTCAGCGCGATCAAATCGCCGCCTAGGCTGGTCGAACCTTGCCAAATGCCGTTGTTTTCTAAATCGGCTTTCCAATCGATTGTAAGGTTTAAGGGAAGCTTCTTGGTAATCGTGGCATCACCTTGCGCATTTACTTCGATCTTATCCGACTTAAACATGAGTGTAGCCAGCTTAAGCTGGTTTTCCACGGTTTTTGCCTGCAATTGCAAGCGGTCGATTCGGGTGGTTGCGTTATTACGTGTGACGCTGGAATCCGTGATTATGAAATTGCCGACATCAATCTGGAATGGCAACTTAATATCCAGGTCAAGGGGTTCCGATTTTTGCGTATCGGGCTTTGTTTCATTAAGCTGAATGTCCATGCCAGTAACGGAAATGTCGTCGATTTTCAACGTCTTCGAGAGCAGCCTCGAAGGTTGCCAAGTCCATTCAAACGTCTGGATGCTTACGTTCGCAGCCTCATGTTTTATCTTGATTTCCGTCAATACCAAGTGGTCGAGGATGCGGCCTTCAATCGTCTTAACCGTCGATGACTGGCCTGGGATCACAGCGAAGAGATTTTCAATGACCCAACGGCTACCGGATTCAGTGTTCAGCAGGCCGAGTAAAAGCATTGGCAGGATTAATACCAGTATCGCTATGAATATTAGAATCCTGCGTATCATAGTCTGTTACCGGCAGCAAAATGGATTTGAAATGACGAATCCGACTGATCCAGAGGCAAGGCGAAATCCAGGCGGATAGGGCCTACCGGCGAATACCAGCGGACACCCAAGCCCACACCCGTATTGAGCTTGATAGAATTGAAATTGAAGGCATTGCCGGTATCGACAAAAGCGGCGACGCCCCAATCATCAAAGATTGGATGTTCGTATTCGGCACTGAACACGCTTAAAAGTTCGCCGCCTTCCACTTTGCCGCGTTTATCTTTCGGGCCGAGTTCCTTGTACGCGTAACCGCGGACGCTATTGATACCGCCCGCATAGAAGCGGTAAGTTGCCGGGAGGTTGGTGACTTGATTGACCCAGGTGACGCCTTGCAATGTCCGCCCGATAAACTTTCCGCCTGTGGGTAAAGAATGCAGCCAAATCGCCGACAAGTAACCTTGCAAGAAACTGACGTCGGAGAAGGGTGTTTTGTAGCTCCCCTTGGTTTCCAATTCAATGCGATAGCCTTTGGTTGGACGGATAGGGTTATCGGAAACCGACCTCAGCCAGTTGCCGCCGGGAGCCAGCAACAATATCTGGCCTGAATCAGAGTCTGTTGTGAAGTCTTCATAGAGGTAGTCCAGGAATAGCGTTTGCCGCCAGCCACTGGCATAAGTATGTTTATGGCGGGCGGAAAGCGTTGCAGATAACGAATTGTAGGTATCAGTGTGTTCGCGTTTAAGTCCGCCACCTAAACTGAACAGGTCGGTAGTAGGGTTTTCTAGCGGAATCGTATATTCAATTTCGGCGGTTGACAATACGGGCGAAAGATCGAGGTTAGATGTAAAAAAATGCCCGTAACGGTTGATTTGGCGGTTGATATAACTGGCGTTCAACAAGGGGCCAATATCAGTGTCGTAGCCTAAGCCGAAGGAGTAATGGTATTTTTTTTTCGGTGTCAGCGAAATCTGGATGGGTACGCGCTGGTCCTGGATATGGTCCAGGTCTGAACGGATACCCACCGTTTCAAAATAACCGCTTTTGGAAAGCGCATTATGGGTTTTGGCCAGTTCCTCGCTGGTATAGGGGGCGCCATCCTTTATCGACAAGTATTTCCTGACGAAATCGTCGTTTAGTGTGTCTTGTGAGAGTTTAACTTCGCCGAAATACAGCCGCTTGCCGGATTCGAATCTAAGTTTGATTTGCGCCGTATTGGTTTTTTTATTGACCAGCAACTTTTTTTCAGTAAATGTATTTTTGAGATACCCCAAATCCAGGGCCAAGGACTCTATTTTAGTTTTTATTCTTTCGTAACGTCCATGATGGAGCGGGCTACCTTGCTTCAGCGGCAATTCCTTGAGTAGCTTGGCAAATTCGGGATCGTCGTGGGCGTCGCCCTCAATTTTAATGTCGATTTCACTGACGGTCACTTGCGGACCTGGCGTGATTATAAAATCTGCGTCCCAGCAATCTTTGTTGAACGCCAGTTTTTTCTTTACAACGGCATGATAATAACCCACAGCCCGTAACGCTTTGTCTATGTCGTCGTCGGCAGTGGCAAATAAGTGCGATATTTTCCATTTCGGTGTATCGCAGGGGAGTTTTTCCAGCGCTAAGCTTAACAAAACGTTGTCTTTCGCTTCACCCTCCAAACCGGAAACGACTACTTTCGAATACGCTTCGAAGCTGGTTAGACATAGGCCTATGGCGAAAACCATTTCGGCAAACCACCTTAACACTACGGGCCTAAAAGCACGAATAGCCGGTAAATTTTGAATAAGCACCTTTCTGCTATCTAGTTGTAATCAGCGTTTAAAATTAGCTTGGGTTACTGCTTTGTTAAAAAGAGGGGGGTAATTTCATGTGGGACTTCTAAAAAACTTATTTTTCCATATCGTGTGAAATTATGACACAAAGTTCAAAAAATCCTCGTGGTTTGGCATGGCGTATTGGAAGCTTTGGTGATTGAACACAGACTCAATTAACGCCGCCAACGTTATTTTAGAGTTGGAGGCGAGTAGGGTCGATGGCCTAATGTTGGTCAAATGGCTTACGGATAACTGCCGAAATTATTACAAATTATGATATTAGCATGTTCAAGATAGTCTACCAGCGCCAAACTATTAAAGCCTTAAAGCGAATGCCGGTAACGTTGTTAGTCCAGCCATAGCTAATAAAAAACTTAAAAACCCGCGAAGCTTAATCTTTAAGCGCATTGGCATAATCAGAAGGTTTATAAGTTTTCGTACCGATTCAAGTCAAACAAACCCGCTTTCAATCCGTATTTCTTCCGGTATTCTTGGTTCATCCAATCTGCATATTCCCAAAAATTAGGGTGGGTTCGACGTATGGAATATTTCGCGTAAAAATATTCTTTAGTTTTATCCGTACCGCTGTTGGCCAAGTCGGTGATAAAGTTAGGTAATGCAGTTTGGTCAACATCAAAAAATATGCTGGGATAGCTGCCGATGAAACCAGGAAAAACGGTTAACTTGTCCTTCTCCGGGTCATGGCGCAAATCTTCCGCGAATAAGGTTGAAAGGTTTTTTAAATCTTTGTCCACTAGCACACTAACTATCATATAGCCCGCATCCGAACCTGAACGTATCCGCAGAAACGAGATTTCAGGTA
>JBGAWU010000100.1:0-7574 GCA_044227425.1 Methyloglobulus sp. | reverse complement strand
AGAGCCAGGGTCAAACAAGCCGATGCGGGTGCGGCAAAGGTTCCATCTGTGAACGCCAAAAGTTCGATATTCCACAACGTATCCGTACCGTCATCTCTTGTGACGCCACCACCACCTCCACCGCCACCTCCTCCACCGCCATGGAAACCGCCGCCACCACCGTGACCACCTCCACCGCCATGCGCCCAAACAGGACTAGCGGTGATGGCTTTGGTCAACATGATGACTAAATATGCCATTACAATCTTTTTCATAAAAACTCCATCCCGTGGGAACGGGAACTTTGACAACATAATCCTGCAATGTCATGGCGAATTAGCTTACTGGCTGAGGTAGGTTAAAAAGGGCTGTGTTTGCTGCCACAGCTAATCCATTACGGTATGAGCTACCACTATCTCCGCCACCAACCTAACCTTGGGTGATACCATCCCCAACCATAGGTTGGATGTAATCGCCAAATATATCCCGGGCCTGGGATAGGGTAGACGGGTTTGACATAAGTCGTATTGACTCGGGCAGGACGTACCACGGTAGTACAAGATACGCACGCCGCTAAAATGATTAGCCAACCCATTGCATAAAGCGATTTTTTCATTAATACCTTCCTTATTAAATATTGCCCTTTAGCCCAATCATGACCCATAAAATCAGTTATCAACTATAAAGGCGCTTGAAAACCCCATCGGTTAAATTGACCGAATCTCTGCTTTTGCATATCGGCCAGCATTTTTCGTCTTCAGTTTTTTAGTAATTTAATTGTAGTTTTTTTGCCTCCTATTCGCTTTTATTAGACCACTACAAATCTTTGATTCAAAGACAACAATACCGACAAATGGTTCTCCCTGCAGCAGAGGATTGTTAGTTCAGCCGATCAAAACGCGCTCTCATTGAAAGCCTTTTTTAATACCGAAGCCGGGTTGTTATAGCGCTGCGACGGTATTCCCGGCATCTTGTGGGTGTTTGAAAATATCGGCAGATGACTAAGTTCGTGCATTTCCTTTCCTGCTAATGAGCTGATAATTCGGCTTATTCTGTTGCTGAATAGTCTGGTTATTTAACTATTCGCTTCGGTGGAGATGCGGGCTTATGGATTGGCGGGTACATTTTCCATTAGCCCTTTGAATTTTATCTCTTCATCTTTAATAATGGCCAAGATTTTAGCTTTCTCTTCCTGGTTTAAACCAAGCTTCTCCTTAACCAGGTTTTCCGCAGTTGCTGTCTTATTGGTGGTTGAAGCCGATTGGCTGTGTTGGTCGGGGATAATGGGATTGTTCCGTCCGCTCGTTACAAGTTGGGTTGCACAGGCGATGTGCGAAAAAACTAGGGTTAAAAAAACGGCTATTAATTGTTTGTTCATTGTGCTTGCCTCGAGATAATTTAGTCCGCTAAGGGAAATTCGTTTGGGTCGATTACTTACGGTGTAACCCGTAAGACGACCAAGCCTGTGTTTGATGCCACCCGTCTTAAAAATCTTGGGTACTACCTTCTTGTTTAGTGAAACGATCCTGTTGGCATAATCTTTGATTTGTTGCCGTACAGGTGTGTAATCTATTTCATACCCTGCTCATGGATATTTGTTTCGGGGAAGTTTCGTTAATAAATAGTTGGCGTCATTTAACATTTAGCGATTTCTGTGCCAGAACATGAAAAAGTTAAATTATTCATATTAAATCAAAGTATTATGTGAATATATCAGTTGAATTTAAGAAAGGGTAACTCAAAGTTGTTGGTTTATATAAACCAATGCGGTGTGGTGTATTTAAACCGTTTTGTCTTTGACGGGAGTCGGTACGGATTGGCGTGCCTTAAATTGTTGGGGAATGCGTTGCCGGAAATGGCTGGGATTGAATTCAGCCATTTCCGGCAAGGGTAGAGAACATTACAAAACCGTATAGTTTCGGAATACTGGTTGTAATGTAAGGATAGTTATCCTGTTCCTCAAGTCAGGTAATTCCGCCTGATATGGACGAGGATAGAAATTTATGAACATTAAACCTTATAAAATGCTCTCAGTTTTATTTGCACTAGGTATCATTGTCGCCAGCTCTGTCAATTTGGCACAGGCGGAGAAATCTGAAAACAAAGAGGCCAAAGAGTTGCGGCTTTTCAACCAAGCCACCATTTCTTTGCAGGACGCGATCAAGGCGGCGGAGGAAAAAATCGGCGGCAAGGCGATGGAAGCGGAAGTCGATGATGAATCCGCCGCAGTGCGATTTGAAATTGAAGTTGTAAAAGATGGCAAAGTCCATGAAGTTATGGTGGATGGCAAGACCGGTAAAGTCGTTAAAGCGTCCCTTGAAGACGAGTCCAAGGAAAATGAAGCAAAAGAAGGTTCTGAAAAAGAATAAAACCTTAGTGCCGAGGGCTATATCCTCGGCATTTTTTACGACATGAAAATATTAATCATTGAAGACGATGCCCAGACCAGGGATTATGTTGCTGTTGGTTTAAAAGAAGCAGGGCATACGGTTGATGCGGCTAAAGACGGCCATGAAGGTTTATTCCTCGCCCAAGAGGGCGCTTACGAGCTTCTCGTCGTTGACCGTATGTTACCTGGGCTTGATGGCCTCAGCGTGGTAAAAAAGCTGCGTAGCGAAGGCCGTTCAGTGCCTGTGCTGTTTTTGACCACTATGTCGGGTATTGACGACCGGGTTGAAGGTTTAAATGCGGGCGGCGATGATTATCTGGTCAAGCCTTTCGCATTCAGTGAACTGGAAGCACGGGTAAGTGCATTGCTACGCAGGCCTCGGGACACTTTCGGACAGAAAATATTGCAGGTATCTGGCCTTGAAATTGACCGGATGAAAAGAACAGTCAAGCGTGATGGCCAGCTTATCGAACTCCAACCTACTGAATTCCGTTTAATCGAATACCTAGTCCGCCATGCCGGTCAGGTCGTCACTCGTACCATGCTCCTGGAAAACGTATGGGATTTTCATTTCGACCCCAAAACCAATATTGTAGAAACCCATATTAGCCGTTTGCGCGGCAAACTTAATGCCGGAGATAAGCTTGATATTATTCAAACGGTTCGGGGCGCCGGATATATGATCCATGAAAATGCCTAAATTGGTCGGCACAACCAGTTTCAAGTTATCCGCCCTCTATTTGGGATTGTTTTTAAGCTCTTTTCTGGCGATTGGGATGACAGTCTATTTATTGACCTGGCACACACTTGAACAACAGCTTAAAAGCAATGTTGAGTCGGATATTAACCGTCTTAAGGCCGAATACGACGATGGCGGATTGCCTGAATTAATATCCGAAATTAATGAACAGTTAACTTCAATACCTCAAAACGCTAAAAGATTTGGTTTAGTAGATCGGCAAGGCCGGTTGATAACCGGTGATTTTAACGGGTTTAATAAGGTCGAAGGCTGGCAAACCCTAAGCCTGGAGGAAACAACAGGCAAGACTAAAGAAGAATCATTAAACTTTAAGGTGCTGGTCATCTTGTTGCCCAACCAACTTTGGTTGGCAGTTGGCCATGACAGTGGCTATATTGAAGATGCCTGTGAAGCAATTGCCCAAGCGTTTATATGGGGCTTCTTATTAGTGATCGCGCTTGGGGCAGTGGGCGGTCTCTACATCAGCCGGACGTTCCTTAAAAAGATCGACCGCATTACCCACTCCACCCAAGCTATTATTGCCGGTGATTTAAACCATCGCCTGACGGTATCAAAAAACCGGGACGAATTGGACAATCTGGCAGCACTGTTAAACCGGATGCTGGATAAAATCGGTGCATTGATCGCCAATGTGCAGCAAGTATCCAATGATATTGCCCATGATTTACGTACGCCGGTTAGCCGGTTGAAGTTCAGGCTTGAGACTGCACTCCACTCGAACCTTTCCAGGGATCAGTATAACGACCAGATCAATTCCGCCATCGCTGAAGTTGATAACATATTAGCTACCTTTTCCGCACTGCTGCGCATTTCCCAGATTGAATCCAAATCTCGTCGTAGCGGTTTTAAAGTGGTTAGTTTAAGTGAGGTGGTCACTTCTGTAACCGAAGCATTGGCCCCTGTAGCTGAAGAAAAAGGAAAAACAATCACGTCTGAGATTAATCCCGACTTGAAAATTCAAGGCGATAAAGAGTTGTTAACCCAACTGGTTTTTAATTTACTGGAGAATGCCATTGTGCACACCCCAGAAAATACACCAATAACAGTCAGCCTAAAAACCGTAAAAGGGAACATTGGATTGGTTATTGGCGACCGAGGTGCAGGAATAGCGGAGAAACTGCACCAAAAAGTCTTTAAGCACTTTTACCGTCTGGAACAAAGCCGCACGACGGCGGGTAACGGCTTGGGCTTAAGCATTGTTGCAGCTATTGTTGAACTTCACGAAGGTATCATCACCTTGGATGATAATCAACCGGGGCTTAAGGTTGTGGTAAGTTTGCCTTATGGGAAATAAGGCAATTACCGGCTTGGCAACGGGATTGGCATGCTTGCTAATGAGCTGTTCGATTTACCATCCGAAACCATTAAACGGTTCAAATGTACAACAGGACACAGCGACTGCTGAACAACTCAATGTTCAAGCCGCGCAAATCAAGCATCCGTATTTGCAAGCTATCCCTTTTAATATCAAAGACGGCTTATCGCCGGATGAAGCAGCCATTCTGGCCGTGTTGCGCAACCCAGAATTACGGGCGGCAAGAGACAAGCATAGCATTGCCAATGCCCAATTATTGCAAGCAGGATTATTGCCTAATCCGCGTCTATCCTACAATTTCGCCGCACCGAGTGGAGGGCTCGATAGCGGCAAGGTCAATGGTTATGGCTTGGCGTTGGATTGGGAAGTTACCTCACTGATTACCCAATCTAACAAAATAGCTGGAGCTATAGCCGAGCGGCAAGCGGTCGATTTGCAAATTGCCTGGCAGGAATGGCAAATCGCGCAAGCCGCAAAAACCGCTGTCTACCAACTGGTTGTATACAGTAAGCAGCAAGCCTTATTGGAAGAAATCAGCCAGCGGCTTGAAGAGAATCGGGTACGGATGCAGAAAGCCGCAGATCTGGGCTTAGTTACCGAATTGGACCGAGTTGCAGCCGTCACCGCAAAAAATGCTGTTGATGTCCGTCTACAAGCCGTTATGCAGCAAAAGAACCAGCACCAGCAACGCCTGAACAGGGCACTGGGGCTTAAGCCTTATGACTTTATCAATTTACAGAAAGACATCGAGTTAAACGGCAGTTTATCAATGTCCACTTACGATGAATTGATCAGGAATTTGGTGGATCGCAGGTTGGATTTATTGGCGTTGCAACAAGGTTATCAAAATCAGGAAGAGCAATTGCATATCGCCGTATTACAGCAGTTCCCCAAAATCAGTATCGGTTTTACCCAAAGCAAAAATAACAGTAATTACTACACCGTCGGTGCTGGCATTGCAGTGAGTTTGCCGATTTTCGATCAAAATCAAGGGGCAATTGCGTTGGCTACGGCAACACGGCAGCAATTGTCCGACGAATACAGCAATCGTGTATTTCAGGCCAAAGCCGATATTGCTGAATTGTTGGTGACTATGGCATCGTTAAATAAACAAATTGAAGTCGTCAAGCGTGCGATTCCCGACCTGGAAACATTAGTCAATTCCTATAAGGCCGCTATCGAACACGGGCAGATTGATGTGCTGAATTATTACACTGCCTGGAATAACTGGACGGATAAGCGAGTGGACTTGCTGGCCTTGCAACTACAACTTCCCGTAGATTCTTTAAAAGGGACAAGCTAATGAAAGCCAATCTAAGCGCGCTAATGATCAATTCCTTATTGCTGCTGATGATTGTAAGCTGTTCTGCTGACAAGACGGAGGAAACCAAGCTAGAATCCGTAGCCCAGGTTCAAACCGTAAGGTTACAGAAAACAGAAATGTCTGCAACCTTAACGGTTTATGGCGTTGTACTGCCATTTCCCGATAAATTACAAACCCTCAGCCTACCTTATAACAGCGAAATCGAAGCCATACAGGTTACCGAGGGCCAGTTGGTCCAAAAAGGCGATGTGTTGCTTACAGTTAAATCCGCTGCGGATGCCAATTTGCAACTAGATCAAGCCCATGAGGAATTGAGTGCAGCAATAGAGGAAAATAAGTTATCCAAGGAACGTGTTACCCTAAAGCTGGCAACCCAGCAGGACTTGGTCACCACGCAACTGCGAGTTGACCAAGCCAAGGTGATGATTAAGAACCTTAAGGATCGCGGCATTGGCAAAAGCCAAGCCATTAAGGCCGACCAAGCTGGATTAATCCATTGGGTCAATGTGCAACAGGGGCAACTCGTTCCTGCGGGCAGTCCGCTCCTGCAACTGATTGACCAAAACCAGTGGGTTGTGCGCTTGGGCGTTGAACCTGAAGATATTGAACATTTGCAACTCAAGCAGGAAGTATTGATTTCACCCGTTAGTAAGCAACTCACTGAGCCGGTCAAAGGCCGTATTGAAACCATTGCCCATCAAATTGATCCTCTCACCCGCTTGCTCAATGTATCGGTAAGGCCATCTAGCAACCAAGTTTTGTTAATCAATGATTTTGTACAAGCCGAAATCATTTTGTCGTCCGCCCAAGTCTTGGCTGCGCCTCGCCAAGCCGTTTTGCCGGATGGCACGGGCTTTAGGTTGTACACTATTGAAAAAGGCCATGCCGTTAAACATAAGGTACACATTGGCTTGGAAAATAACCGGCAATTTCAAGTGATTGCCGATGATTTACACAACCAGGATGAAATTGTGGTGCTGGGTAACTATGAGCTTGAAGACGGTATGTCGGTTGAGGTTAAAAATCCATGACTGAATGGGCTTACTATCACCGGCGGTCCATTTTATTTGCGTTAAGCCTGTTAGCCATCGCAGGCTTGTTTGTGGCTAACCGATTGCCGGTCAGCCTGTTTCCGCAAATTATTTTTCCGCGCGTAGTCATCAACATGGACGCGGGCGACCGTCCTGCCGAACGTATGGTCATCGAAGCCACTGTCCCTGTCGAAGAAGCGGTGCGTTCGGTTCCCGGTGTATTGAGTGTCCGCTCGACGACGACACGCGGCAGTGCCGATATTTCTATTAATTTTGTTTGGGGCATCGACATGGTGTCCGCCATGTTGCAAGTGGAATCGGCACTCAACCAAATTCGTTCGGCCTTACCGCCGGCCTTGGCATTTACCGTACGGCGAATGGAGCCGACGGTATTTCCGGTGCTGGGATACAGTTTAACGTCAGCGAAACAGTCGCAGGTGGCGCTGCGTGATGTCGCACAATACCAGATCAAACCCTTGCTAACTTCGATTACTGGTGTTGCCACCGTTGAAGTTTTGGGCGGCGCCATTGCCGAATATCAGGTCATCATCAATCAGGGACGGCTGAATTCTTTCGGTTTAAGCATGGATGATGTCGCCAAGTCCTTATCTGCTGCCAATGTTATCCACGCCGTTGGGCGGATGGAACAAAACTACAAACTGTATTTGCTGTTGGCAAATACCCAATTACAAAACCCTGAGCAAATTGCCCAAACGGTGTTACGCAGCGGCAAAAATGGCCTGGTGTTTTTGGAAGATGTTGCGGAAGTCGTGTTG